>CAYVCK010000011.1:0-17821 GCA_964450195.1 uncultured Gammaproteobacteria bacterium | reverse complement strand
TTTCCAAATTAACATTCTTGGCGACTAATTTAGTTCGAGAATCTAAATCTTCTAATTCTTTATCAACCCGCATTGAGGTAATCTCTACGGGTGAAATTTCAAAAGTTTTCTCGGTTATACCAATTCTTTGAGCAATTATTTCTTTAGTAGCACGATCAGTAATTTTTAGATTAATTTTATTCTGGCGATGTAAAATTCTCAATGGAGCAATTACTCGACGGGCATCTATTTCTAAATATGAATCAAACTTTTCTAATTGATTGCCCGTTCCATCTTGGATGTCTATTGCCAAGGGAACCTCAACATATCCTTTAGTAATGCTTTGCGAGGCAAAAATACCCCTTAAAAGATTTGTTAAATCGATATTATGGGCTCCGGTTACTAATCCTGGCTGTTCATAAACTTTTTGATTGCCAATATAAACAGATAAATTTTGGAAAGCAATAGTAGGAAGAACAACGAAATATGCACGTCCACCTACTGTTTTGCTTCCGCCGCTGACAAAGATAGATTTTAAATAATCAGTTAAAACAAGTTTGCCTCTCCAACCGTCCCACTTCCAGCCACTCCAGTTAAAGAAGGGCTGATCATTAAGATTGTATAAACTAGCTCCACCGGCCGGACTCTGAACCATATATTCTAAAACCGTTCCAGGCGGTATTGGTTCCCAGCCTGAAAATATAGCCGTGGAATTCTCAACACTGCCGACGCCAGGACAACCCCACGAGATACAATTTCCCATATAGTCCCAGGCAAAACAAACGCTAGCACACCAACCACCCAAATAAACAGTTGGAGGCATTCCGATAATCCCTACGCCAGTTGTATATGATTGCAAAAATCCACCAGATGTCAAATACATTGTTTCTGGTATATTAACCTCAGATCCGCCAATTATTTTCATTTTAAAATGATTTAAGAACCAAGGAGTGGCTTCTCTAAATGAGTATAAAGATAAAGGCTTCCAGAACGGAGACCAGAACGGAGAAGAGAAGGAATAAATAGGAACAGTTCCATCAAAAAAAGTCTTATAAAACATGCCAGGGCCAGAAATTCGGTAGGTCCAACCATATTGGGTTATTGATTTTGTTACATAAGAAGGGCTTCCTGGCAACCATAAATTAAGCGACAAGGCTGATTTTATACCCGGATAGACATTAAAAACTAAAAGAGCAAATAAAAGAAAAACCAAAATTTTTAAATCTAAAGATTTAAGTTTTTTCATAGGCTTTTATTAAATTTTATTAAAAAGATTATTTAACTCTCTTAATTATAACAGCCTAAGATATTTTTGACAAGGGGGGCTGTGGATAACTTTTTTATTCCCTTGGAATGGCTGAATATAATCCACTTCCTTATTTTTGGAAAAGACGAGATTTAATTCTTGACCCTTTTAAGAAAAATAAATGAGTTATTAGTCCTAAAAATGATAGTAAAGATAGCCATAAAGACGCTATTTCTATTTTACTTTTAACAAATTTAATATCAATGTCGCCCCTTGTTTTAACTAAAAGAAAATTGGGTGAAGCGCGATAGGCCTTGATTTCTTTTCCATTTTGATAAACCTTCCAATTGGGAAAATAAGGAATTTTGAGATAAACAAATTGTTCTGTTTTTGATTCTATTTTAAATTTGTAATAATAGGGTTCTTTTTTTCCTATAAGTTTTATTTGGGCCCTTGGCTCAAAAATATAATCGCTTTCTAAAATTTCTTTTTCTTCTTTTTGATTTTCGACTTGAATTAAGACCGTATTTATTAATTGAGGGTTTGACCACCACTCATTAACATTTTTCTCCCAGTCTTTCTCTAAAACTGGTTTTGGCAAGGCGACAATTTTAGCCACTGAACAGTGAGTCACGTAAATAAAAATTTCTTTTACTATTTCTTGATTGTTGATATTAAAAATTAGAGGGGCGCGAATTAAACGATATTTATTTTTAAATTGTTTTTCTAAATCTTCTAATTTAGAATAACTCATTATCCAACAAACTCCTAAATAATCCAAATGTTTTTGAAGCAATTCTTTATTTGGTTGATAAAAATTTACCCCCCAAGTGAAAGGGTTTTGATAAATTTCATGGGCTAGACTTTGAATCGCCCTACTATTGAGAGACGATTCAACAAATAATCCATTTAATAATTTATTTTTTTGGAGCAACAATGTCTTGCTTAAAACATGAGGAGCTTTTGCCTGCATGAGAATATCTTTTGCCGTAGATTCAGAAGGCGCAATTCCTAAAAAATCTTCCATTCCATAAAGCTGAACAGTAACATTTCTTTTATAAAAAGGGAAAATTTCTTTATAAGTAAAAAAAATGCTTGCGAAAAAAACCAAAAGAGAAAGGATTATTCCCAGTTTTTGAAAATTAAGATTAACAAAAATGCGGGAAATTAAAATTGCAATAAACAAATAAATAAAAATCAAAAACCTATAAAGATGGATAGCCGTGTCTGGGAAAAATTTTTGCAGGAAATACTGCTCTGCGCCAAAAAAGAATAAAAAAATTGCTAAAAGATATAAAATTGGTTTAACTGAGCAATCTTTTTTCTTTATAACTAAAATTAATGATGAAATTAGGGCTAATAAAAAAATTGGATGTAAGGGAATATACTTGCCAACTTTTACTCCGGTTCTCAAAAAAGAAAAATATAAAAATGGTATTATCCAAAAAGAAGCTAAAAGAAAAGTCAAAAGTAGATGAATAAAATATTTAAACCAAATTCCTTTTTTGAGATAAAATAAAAAGAAATAAATTAATGAACTTAAAAGCGCAGCTAAAGCAATAAAAGCGTGAGAAATGATAATAATGGCAAAAATAAGGCTGGCAATTAAAAGCTTTTTTCGACTTAAAGAGCCCTCTTTTAAAAAATAAAGATACAAAAAATAAAATAGCATGGCAAACTGAGCTGTTACTAGGCCAACAGAAAAAGTGCTATAAAAATCACCACCAATGTCGTATTTAACAATGTTTAAAAAAATAAAAATCCAGATTAGGGCAAGCATCCTTTCTAAAATTTTAAAATTTAAACTCTTTAAACAAAAATAAACACTTATGGGCAATAAAATTAAAGCTAAAGAAAGAACAAATTTAAAGGCTATATTTAAATCAATAATTTTAGTCAGACCGCCAACTAACCAATGAAAAAGCGAGGGATAAAAATAACCTTGAGGATAGCCGCCAAAAGATAAATGATTCCACCCCTGAAAGCTGGGCCAAAGATATTCTTTATAGTAAAAAGAAGCAGATAAATGACCGGGCATATCCCAACTTGATAAATCAGAGCGCCAAAACGAATAAAGCAATAATCCAATTAGGAAAGCAAGGCTTAAATAAACTAATAATAATATTATTTTATATCGAAGGGATTCTTTTGGCATATTAAGATTTGTCCTATTCCTCCTATATTTAAATGATTAATCACCAATATATTAATAAAAGCTTGTTCATCTTGCGAAAATTCATGTTCAATTAGTTGGGCGCCCCAGACGTTTCCTCCCCAATTTATAATCTTTTTTTCATTAATTGCCAGAGCATATTCATCGTCAACATAGTTTATTACCAAAAGATTATAATTTTTTTCTGGAATGAATGAAAGAATATATTCAAAAATCATATCTGGCGGTTGTTCGAAATAAGGGAAAGAAACTTTTGTAAATGTAGAAGCGTCTTCGCTTCTTAGGACCACAAGAGATTCCTTAATCTCAAAACAATCCGGAGGCGATTTTAAGAAATATTGGTTGGAATAGTATAAATTTGGCAAAGCTAAGGCTTTAGCTTTTAAAACAGTGTATCCCTGAAGTAAAAATAATCCTAAAAACAAAATCAAAACAAGATAAACTTTACCCTTTAAAACTTGGATTAATTTTTTAAAACCAAAACAAATAATTATTACTAAGCTCGGAACTAAAATAAACCAATAACGAGGAAAAGAATAGGGAGTTAAAATATTAAAAATAAGCAATAAGGCGATAAACCAAAAATGAAATTTTCCAAATTTATTGTTTGTTTTTAAAATGTAAAATATACCCAAAAATATTAAGATTAAAAAGGGCCACCAAAAATAGAGCGCTTGATACGATCGATTTACAATCATTAAAGTAAAATCTTCTAATGCTAAATTTGTTAACGGGCCCTTTGTTCCTAAAAATTGGAGGCCTCCTAAAATGAAATAGGGGAAAAATATAATTAAGGCAATAATGAAGGAAGTTAGATGTCTAGGTTTAAATTTCTTAGATAGAATTAAATAAAGTAAAAAGAAAATAAATAAAACAATTCCGGTAATTCTTGCCTGCATAGCCAAGCCCAGAAATATTCCAAACAAAATTAAATTTTTAAAAGACTGATTTTTTCTGCAATAAGAAAAAAATAAAAGAGAAAGAATAAAAAATAAGGTAAAAATAGCTTCGGTATGCAATGAAATAGCGAAAAATGTAGTAAATGGTGAAATAAAAAATAAAAACAAAGACATAACGCCGAATAGCAGCTTATTTTCTTTGTTAATTTCCAAATTCTTAAGTAAATAAAAAACAAAAATTATTGATGAAAGAACTATTAAAAGAGAATTAAAAACTCGACCAAAATTCACAGAATCAAAAAGTGATAAAACTAAAGGGAATAGAAGTGGTTGAGTGTTTTGAAAATTAACAAATTTACCCTGTTCGCTTATAGCTCTTGATTGAAACCAATAAAAAACTTCGTCGCCATAAAGCCTATCATCTGAAAGCCAAGTAAAAATCAAATAAAAATAAAAAACAAAAACAAATATTAAAATTATACTTACAACTAATAAAAACTTAACTGGTATTATTTTGGTGTCTAATTTAAACATAGTTTATATTACAGAAAAAAGTTTTTAATTCTTCAATTATTTTCTAAAAACAATAAATTTATAACCCAAAAAGCTCCAGAACATGACAAAAAATGTAGCTACTCCCGCTCCAACATTGGCCCAGATCTTATCAGAGAGTTTAAATTGAGGACCAATGAAATTGACAATTAAAGAAGCAATAATAACATTAATTCCCAAACCAATGAGGTTAATAATTAAAAACTGGAAAAATTCTTTTCCTGCTTTTTCCATTCCCCTTTTTTTGAAAGTCCAAAGTTTATTCCAGAAAAAACTATTGACCATCGCTACCACAAAAGAAATACCTTTAAAAATTGAATAAAAGACCCCTAAGGCAATGCTAGAAAGAAAAATAAACAAATTGAGTATTCCCCAATCAATTAAGGTGCTTAAAATACCCACACTGACAAACTTTCCAGCTTGAAAAATTACTGGAGTTTTTCTCCCTAAAAGATAAGTAATATAAAGAGAAATGAGAGCAGTAATTGGTATAATTATTGCCAAAAGCAATCCCAGATGAATCGTCCAGCCCAAGAAATTGGTAGTTATTCTATAAAGAATAACATCAAATCCTAAATTTTTAAAAATGCCAAAGGTCAGCCAGGCAACTATCTGACCGATAATTAAAGCGCAAATTAAATCAGTCTTTCTCCAAACAACAGGCTCTATCTCTTTTTCCTTTTTCTCATACCTTCCTAAAATTAAATTCAACCTAATTTTCAGTGTTTCAAAAAACATTTCAATTACATTTTTAAATCTTACTTTACCTTCTCTATCATTTATCCAGCTGATAGGAACTTCTTTAATTTTATAGCCCAATTTTTTGGCCAAAACCAGAGTTTCAGGATCAAATCCAAAACGATTGATAGTAACTTTAAAAAAAATATCTCTGGCTGCTTTCTCTCTAAAACATTTAAAACCACACTGGGTATCTTCAATTTCCCAAAGACCTATAATCAATTTTCTAAGTAGTTTAAATCCCCTTCCTAAAATTTCTTTTCTAAACCAAGGTTGGGGTACGGCCAGGACTGCCCCTTTAATATATCTCGAGCCAATAACAACATCATAGCCCTTTTCGAATTCTGGCCACATTCTTTCAATCTGGTCAATGGAAGTGGAATTATCGGCATCAGTGAAGACTCGATATTTGCCTAAACCTTCTAACATCCCCTGCTTGACCACAAAGCCCTTGCCGTGCCATTCTTTAAATTCAAGAATTTTTAAGTTTTTTATTTCAGGCATTAAATTCTGTACCACATCAACCGTCCTATCAGTTGAACCATCATTTACAACAATAATTTCCGAAATGTAGGTTTGTCTTTTAAAATAGTTATTGATTTCTGAGAGAGTTTTAACCAATCTTTTCTCTTCATTATAGGCAGGAATAATTACTGAGAGATAAATTTCTTGCGCCTTCTTTTCCATAAAAGTTGGTGTATAATAATTTTCTTCTTTTTCTTCTTCTTTTTTGCTGTTTCAAATTGATAAAGTTTTGATTTTAAAATTTTTAGCGCTCGCTCTTTGTTTTGATGTTGCGAACGCTCAGTCTGACAGGAAACAGAAATTTTGGTTGGCAAATGAGTAATTCGAACCGCGGTTTCTACTTTTTGCACATGCTGTCCGCCTTTGGCTGAAGCGCGAAAGGTTTCAATTTTTAAATCTTTATCTTTAATTTCCATTTTCGGATTGGGAATCTCTGGTAAAACATCAACTAAAGCAAAAGAAGTGTGGCGCATTTTTTCGGCGTCAAAAGGAGAAATCCTGACTAAACGATGAACCCCGGCTTCAGCTCTTAAAAATCCATAAGCATAAGGACCGACAATTTCTAAGGTCGCGCTTTTAATCCCGGCCTCGGTGCCTGGCGACTCATCAATTAAAAAAACTCGCCATTTCTTTTTTTCAGCAAAACGCTGATACATTCGCAAAAGCATTTCCGTCCAATCTTGCGCATCGGTCCCACCGGCGCCAGCATGAAAAGATAAAATAGCGTTATTTTTATCGTACTCGCTGGCTAGAAGTTGATGGATGTTATTCATAACCAAATTATATATGTAAATTTTTCAAGGGTTGTCCCCACTTCAGATAGTTAACTTCCGATAGTTGATAAGAGAATTTAAGTCTCTGAAATGGTGTCTGACCTTTTAAAGCAGAATGTGGTCTTTGACAATTATACCAATCAACAAATTGGTAAAGAGATTTCCGGCGTTCTTCTCTTGAAGTAAAATGATTTTGTTTTAGCCAGTCATTTAAGAGAGTTTTAATTACTCTTTCCGCCTTACCGTTAGTCCAAGGATGCTTTGGTTTCGTGGTTTTCTGTTGAATCTGCTGTTTCTTTAAGAATTTAACAAATTCATGTTTTTTATCAGAACCACAATATTCTCTACCTCTATCAGTATACCAACATTCAATCGGAAAAGATAATCTTTTTAAGGCAGTCTCGCCAAAGATAAAGGCGCTCCATTGAGTCCGATCAGGTAAAATATCAGCAAAAAGATATCTCGAATAATCATCAATGGCCACAAAAGGCACTTCTCGTTTAATTTTCTTGGTTATTCCTTCGCCTAAAAGATAGGGTAATCTTCGATTATCAGAATGAACTAATTCTCCTGGGATTGCTCTTTCATAACGAGGACTAATTCTGGCTAATTGCTTAGCAAGCTGAGCCTCAATTTTCGCCAATCTCCTTAAGCCATAGGTAATGGTTTTAAAACGATGATTGGTGCTATCATGAACAGTAAAATCACCAATTCTGCCACGAATAATTACTCTTTTAACGATCTTTTTGTCCACGTGATACTCCTTACCAAGTATCCCAAGGAATACCCACCCGTGCAAAACTTTTGATAAACTCCTCTTCTCAAAATGGGTGTCAATTTAGTATTCTTATGCCTAGGGGTTGTAAGATTAATGATTAGTTGGTTTGTTTAAAAGTTCGACCTTTAAACACTAACTTCATTATCTTAAACCCCCTTTTAGCTTGGCAAGGCAGGGACAACGTTATTATAATTTACACATATAACTAGTCCAATTTTAATCAATTCACTTAAAGAAATAAGGTTTAGATAGTTTTTTGAATGAAAAAATTTTCTTTTCTAATGGAGTGAATTGAAATCCGCCGGCGCAGAATAGCACGCCGACGGATTTTTACCTTCCCATAAAAATTTCGGTTTTAGTCTCAATAAATTTCTGTCAATTTTATTCAATGCATATCATTAACTTATTTGCTTGTTTTCTTGTAGTCTTGTACCAATAACCAGTTGGTTTATTTATGCCCCAAGGTTTTAGAATCTCTTCTGTATATTTTACTTGAAATTGTTTTATCGCTTCAAAAAGAGATTGATCAAAGTAATCAGAAATCTCGCCAATGTAAAAACCTTGCTCATTGAGAAAAGTTTTTACTTTTGAAACCTCTGGAGAAGTTATGCCCAATTTAAGATATTGAGTAAAGTAGGGGCAAGAAATGCCTAATGTCTTATAACAATAAAGTTGATTAACTTTAGCAATAGTTTTTTTGTAAACAAATCCTGTTCCTTTTGTTAATTTCCAAGGAAACAAAATATCTTTTTTGTATTTTTCCTGAAATCTAATAACTGCTTCATAAGTAGTTTTATCATAAACTTTGGATATTCGCAGATTTTTTTCTCCTTCATAATCTCTTAAAAACTTTTGTAATTTTTCTACTTCGGCTGGATCATTTTTAGCTCCATACTTAATATATTTTAGTAAATACGGCGAGCAGGTTGGCTCTAATGAGGATGGATGAGGTAGTTCTTCTGGTTTTTTTTCTATTTTTTCAGCAGGTGGAATTTTATAAATAATGCTATCGGAAATAATCTCTGAAGAGCGTCCCCATTGAGTATAAAACTTAACATAAACGGTTTTTGTTCCTTCTCCTTCGGTTAATGCCCAATTTTTTATTGATTGGTATGATTCCTGAACTGCATCTTGGAGGCCAGGATAATTGGAAATTGCCATTCTGGTTGTATTTGGGCCCCCTATCAAAGTCAAGATTACTTCTCGCGAATTAGTTGCCGGAGCATCGTTGTTGATAAAAACCTTGAATCCGTCTTTTGGTGGAATGGGCGGATTGTGTGCATCGGGCGGTAAACCACCACCAGCCAAAGGTTCTTCTCCTTCTAATATATATTCGCTAGTGCTGGCTAGAAAATTTTTAACTCCTGTAAATTCATTTTTATATCCATCGTGGATTATAATTATAAATAGCGTCGCTATCAGAATAAAAACTATAATCACCAAAAATCTCCATTTTTTATTTTGAGACGATATCACAGATTCCAAAATAATTATAATATTACTGACAGATTAACTGATTTATCTTTTTTATTGTATATTTTCCGGCAATGCCAGTTGGGTTAGTTAAATTCCATGGCCCAAGGATTTCATCTTTATATTTCATCTGAAAACGATTAACAGCTGCCTGGGTTAATACTCCAAAGTATCCTGTCACTAATCCCTCCGGGTAGATTAGGCCATCTGAGGCAAGAAATTGTTGTAATGTTCTCACATTTTCGCCCCTAAATCCTCTTTTTAAAGCCTTTGATTTAATTGGCAGGGGACATAAAGTTTTAAGATTATCTTGTTCCAACACGAATTCTGATAGACTTTCGCCGCCCGGCCTTTGGATAATTACTTTTTTATTTATACGATCTATTTCTGTAGAAACTGTCTTGCAAATACCGGGAGATTCGCATTTTTTAGCCCTTAAAGTCTCTGGAGAGATACGAAGATCGCTAAAATCAAAAATTAGAACATTTCCATCTTCGCCTAGACACTCGTCAGAAAAATCGATTTTAATTCTTTTTTGAAGTGGAGAGACAAGAGTCTCATCTACTGATAGACTACATCCTTCCCTCTCTATGATTTTTTCCAAATTAACATTCTTGGCGACTAATTTAGTTCGAGAATCTAAATCTTCTAATTCTTTATCAACCCGCATTGAGGTAATCTCTACGGGTGAAATTTCAAAAGTTTTCTCGGTTATACCAATTCTTTGAGCAATTATTTCTTTAGTAGCACGATCAGTAATTTTTAGATTAATTTTATTCTGGCGATGTAAAATTCTCAATGGAGCAATTACTCGACGGGCATCTATTTCTAAATATGAATCAAACTTTTCTAATTGATTGCCCGTTCCATCTTGGATGTCTATTGCCAAGGGAACCTCAACATATCCTTTAGTAATGCTTTGCGAGGCAAAAATACCCCTTAAAAGATTTGTTAAATCGATATTATGGGCTCCGGTTACTAATCCTGGCTGTTCATAAACTTTTTGATTGCCAATATAAACAGATAAATTTTGGAAAGCAATAGTAGGAAGAACAACGAAATATGCACGTCCACCTACTGTTTTGCTTCCGCCGCTGACAAAGATAGATTTTAAATAATCAGTTAAAACAAGTTTGCCTCTCCAACCGTCCCACTTCCAGCCACTCCAGTTAAAGAAGGGCTGATCATTAAGATTGTATAAACTAGCTCCACCGGCCGGACTCTGAACCATATATTCTAAAACCGTTCCAGGCGGTATTGGTTCCCAGCCTGAAAATATAGCCGTGGAATTCTCAACACTGCCGACGCCAGGACAACCCCACGAGATACAATTTCCCATATAGTCCCAGGCAAAACAAACGCTAGCACACCAACCACCCAAATAAACAGTTGGAGGCATTCCGATAATCCCTACGCCAGTTGTATATGATTGCAAAAATCCACCAGATGTCAAATACATTGTTTCTGGTATATTAACCTCAGATCCGCCAATTATTTTCATTTTAAAATGATTTAAGAACCAAGGAGTGGCTTCTCTAAATGAGTATAAAGATAAAGGCTTCCAGAACGGAGACCAGAACGGAGAAGAGAAGGAATAAATAGGAACAGTTCCATCAAAAA
The DNA here is from genome assembly GCA_964450195.1 of uncultured Gammaproteobacteria bacterium. Classification (GTDB taxonomy): domain Bacteria; phylum Patescibacteriota; class Patescibacteriia; order UBA2591; family CALHIP01; genus CAYVCK01. The sequence goes on along the minus strand of CAYVCK010000011.1, from coordinate 7,065 downwards.
AAGTCTTATAAAACATGCCAGGGCCAGAAATTCGGTAGGTCCAACCATATTGGGTTATTGATTTTGTTACATAAGAAGGGCTTCCTGGCAACCATAAATTAAGCGACAAGGCTGATTTTATACCCGGATAGACATTAAAAACTAAAAGAGCAAATAAAAGAAAAACCAAAATTTTTAAATCTAAAGATTTAAGTTTTTTCATAGGCTTTTATTAAATTTTATTAAAAAGATTATTTAACTCTCTTAATTATAACAGCCTAAGATATTTTTGACAAGGGGGGCTGTGGATAACTTTTTTATTCCCTTGGAATGGCTGAATATAATCCACTTCCTTATTTTTGGAAAAGACGAGATTTAATTCTTGACCCTTTTAAGAAAAATAAATGAGTTATTAGTCCTAAAAATGATAGTAAAGATAGCCATAAAGACGCTATTTCTATTTTACTTTTAACAAATTTAATATCAATGTCGCCCCTTGTTTTAACTAAAAGAAAATTGGGTGAAGCGCGATAGGCCTTGATTTCTTTTCCATTTTGATAAACCTTCCAATTGGGAAAATAAGGAATTTTGAGATAAACAAATTGTTCTGTTTTTGATTCTATTTTAAATTTGTAATAATAGGGTTCTTTTTTTCCTATAAGTTTTATTTGGGCCCTTGGCTCAAAAATATAATCGCTTTCTAAAATTTCTTTTTCTTCTTTTTGATTTTCGACTTGAATTAAGACCGTATTTATTAATTGAGGGTTTGACCACCACTCATTAACATTTTTCTCCCAGTCTTTCTCTAAAACTGGTTTTGGCAAGGCGACAATTTTAGCCACTGAACAGTGAGTCACGTAAATAAAAATTTCTTTTACTATTTCTTGATTGTTGATATTAAAAATTAGAGGGGCGCGAATTAAACGATATTTATTTTTAAATTGTTTTTCTAAATCTTCTAATTTAGAATAACTCATTATCCAACAAACTCCTAAATAATCCAAATGTTTTTGAAGCAATTCTTTATTTGGTTGATAAAAATTTACCCCCCAAGTGAAAGGGTTTTGATAAATTTCATGGGCTAGACTTTGAATCGCCCTACTATTGAGAGACGATTCAACAAATAATCCATTTAATAATTTATTTTTTTGGAGCAACAATGTCTTGCTTAAAACATGAGGAGCTTTTGCCTGCATGAGAATATCTTTTGCCGTAGATTCAGAAGGCGCAATTCCTAAAAAATCTTCCATTCCATAAAGCTGAACAGTAACATTTCTTTTATAAAAAGGGAAAATTTCTTTATAAGTAAAAAAAATGCTTGCGAAAAAAACCAAAAGAGAAAGGATTATTCCCAGTTTTTGAAAATTAAGATTAACAAAAATGCGGGAAATTAAAATTGCAATAAACAAATAAATAAAAATCAAAAACCTATAAAGATGGATAGCCGTGTCTGGGAAAAATTTTTGCAGGAAATACTGCTCTGCGCCAAAAAAGAATAAAAAAATTGCTAAAAGATATAAAATTGGTTTAACTGAGCAATCTTTTTTCTTTATAACTAAAATTAATGATGAAATTAGGGCTAATAAAAAAATTGGATGTAAGGGAATATACTTGCCAACTTTTACTCCGGTTCTCAAAAAAGAAAAATATAAAAATGGTATTATCCAAAAAGAAGCTAAAAGAAAAGTCAAAAGTAGATGAATAAAATATTTAAACCAAATTCCTTTTTTGAGATAAAATAAAAAGAAATAAATTAATGAACTTAAAAGCGCAGCTAAAGCAATAAAAGCGTGAGAAATGATAATAATGGCAAAAATAAGGCTGGCAATTAAAAGCTTTTTTCGACTTAAAGAGCCCTCTTTTAAAAAATAAAGATACAAAAAATAAAATAGCATGGCAAACTGAGCTGTTACTAGGCCAACAGAAAAAGTGCTATAAAAATCACCACCAATGTCGTATTTAACAATGTTTAAAAAAATAAAAATCCAGATTAGGGCAAGCATCCTTTCTAAAATTTTAAAATTTAAACTCTTTAAACAAAAATAAACACTTATGGGCAATAAAATTAAAGCTAAAGAAAGAACAAATTTAAAGGCTATATTTAAATCAATAATTTTAGTCAGACCGCCAACTAACCAATGAAAAAGCGAGGGATAAAAATAACCTTGAGGATAGCCGCCAAAAGATAAATGATTCCACCCCTGAAAGCTGGGCCAAAGATATTCTTTATAGTAAAAAGAAGCAGATAAATGACCGGGCATATCCCAACTTGATAAATCAGAGCGCCAAAACGAATAAAGCAATAATCCAATTAGGAAAGCAAGGCTTAAATAAACTAATAATAATATTATTTTATATCGAAGGGATTCTTTTGGCATATTAAGATTTGTCCTATTCCTCCTATATTTAAATGATTAATCACCAATATATTAATAAAAGCTTGTTCATCTTGCGAAAATTCATGTTCAATTAGTTGGGCGCCCCAGACGTTTCCTCCCCAATTTATAATCTTTTTTTCATTAATTGCCAGAGCATATTCATCGTCAACATAGTTTATTACCAAAAGATTATAATTTTTTTCTGGAATGAATGAAAGAATATATTCAAAAATCATATCTGGCGGTTGTTCGAAATAAGGGAAAGAAACTTTTGTAAATGTAGAAGCGTCTTCGCTTCTTAGGACCACAAGAGATTCCTTAATCTCAAAACAATCCGGAGGCGATTTTAAGAAATATTGGTTGGAATAGTATAAATTTGGCAAAGCTAAGGCTTTAGCTTTTAAAACAGTGTATCCCTGAAGTAAAAATAATCCTAAAAACAAAATCAAAACAAGATAAACTTTACCCTTTAAAACTTGGATTAATTTTTTAAAACCAAAACAAATAATTATTACTAAGCTCGGAACTAAAATAAACCAATAACGAGGAAAAGAATAGGGAGTTAAAATATTAAAAATAAGCAATAAGGCGATAAACCAAAAATGAAATTTTCCAAATTTATTGTTTGTTTTTAAAATGTAAAATATACCCAAAAATATTAAGATTAAAAAGGGCCACCAAAAATAGAGCGCTTGATACGATCGATTTACAATCATTAAAGTAAAATCTTCTAATGCTAAATTTGTTAACGGGCCCTTTGTTCCTAAAAATTGGAGGCCTCCTAAAATGAAATAGGGGAAAAATATAATTAAGGCAATAATGAAGGAAGTTAGATGTCTAGGTTTAAATTTCTTAGATAGAATTAAATAAAGTAAAAAGAAAATAAATAAAACAATTCCGGTAATTCTTGCCTGCATAGCCAAGCCCAGAAATATTCCAAACAAAATTAAATTTTTAAAAGACTGATTTTTTCTGCAATAAGAAAAAAATAAAAGAGAAAGAATAAAAAATAAGGTAAAAATAGCTTCGGTATGCAATGAAATAGCGAAAAATGTAGTAAATGGTGAAATAAAAAATAAAAACAAAGACATAACGCCGAATAGCAGCTTATTTTCTTTGTTAATTTCCAAATTCTTAAGTAAATAAAAAACAAAAATTATTGATGAAAGAACTATTAAAAGAGAATTAAAAACTCGACCAAAATTCACAGAATCAAAAAGTGATAAAACTAAAGGGAATAGAAGTGGTTGAGTGTTTTGAAAATTAACAAATTTACCCTGTTCGCTTATAGCTCTTGATTGAAACCAATAAAAAACTTCGTCGCCATAAAGCCTATCATCTGAAAGCCAAGTAAAAATCAAATAAAAATAAAAAACAAAAACAAATATTAAAATTATACTTACAACTAATAAAAACTTAACTGGTATTATTTTGGTGTCTAATTTAAACATAGTTTATATTACAGAAAAAAGTTTTTAATTCTTCAATTATTTTCTAAAAACAATAAATTTATAACCCAAAAAGCTCCAGAACATGACAAAAAATGTAGCTACTCCCGCTCCAACATTGGCCCAGATCTTATCAGAGAGTTTAAATTGAGGACCAATGAAATTGACAATTAAAGAAGCAATAATAACATTAATTCCCAAACCAATGAGGTTAATAATTAAAAACTGGAAAAATTCTTTTCCTGCTTTTTCCATTCCCCTTTTTTTGAAAGTCCAAAGTTTATTCCAGAAAAAACTATTGACCATCGCTACCACAAAAGAAATACCTTTAAAAATTGAATAAAAGACCCCTAAGGCAATGCTAGAAAGAAAAATAAACAAATTGAGTATTCCCCAATCAATTAAGGTGCTTAAAATACCCACACTGACAAACTTTCCAGCTTGAAAAATTACTGGAGTTTTTCTCCCTAAAAGATAAGTAATATAAAGAGAAATGAGAGCAGTAATTGGTATAATTATTGCCAAAAGCAATCCCAGATGAATCGTCCAGCCCAAGAAATTGGTAGTTATTCTATAAAGAATAACATCAAATCCTAAATTTTTAAAAATGCCAAAGGTCAGCCAGGCAACTATCTGACCGATAATTAAAGCGCAAATTAAATCAGTCTTTCTCCAAACAACAGGCTCTATCTCTTTTTCCTTTTTCTCATACCTTCCTAAAATTAAATTCAACCTAATTTTCAGTGTTTCAAAAAACATTTCAATTACATTTTTAAATCTTACTTTACCTTCTCTATCATTTATCCAGCTGATAGGAACTTCTTTAATTTTATAGCCCAATTTTTTGGCCAAAACCAGAGTTTCAGGATCAAATCCAAAACGATTGATAGTAACTTTAAAAAAAATATCTCTGGCTGCTTTCTCTCTAAAACATTTAAAACCACACTGGGTATCTTCAATTTCCCAAAGACCTATAATCAATTTTCTAAGTAGTTTAAATCCCCTTCCTAAAATTTCTTTTCTAAACCAAGGTTGGGGTACGGCCAGGACTGCCCCTTTAATATATCTCGAGCCAATAACAACATCATAGCCCTTTTCGAATTCTGGCCACATTCTTTCAATCTGGTCAATGGAAGTGGAATTATCGGCATCAGTGAAGACTCGATATTTGCCTAAACCTTCTAACATCCCCTGCTTGACCACAAAGCCCTTGCCGTGCCATTCTTTAAATTCAAGAATTTTTAAGTTTTTTATTTCAGGCATTAAATTCTGTACCACATCAACCGTCCTATCAGTTGAACCATCATTTACAACAATAATTTCCGAAATGTAGGTTTGTCTTTTAAAATAGTTATTGATTTCTGAGAGAGTTTTAACCAATCTTTTCTCTTCATTATAGGCAGGAATAATTACTGAGAGATAAATTTCTTGCGCCTTCTTTTCCATAAAAGTTGGTGTATAATAATTTTCTTCTTTTTCTTCTTCTTTTTTGCTGTTTCAAATTGATAAAGTTTTGATTTTAAAATTTTTAGCGCTCGCTCTTTGTTTTGATGTTGCGAACGCTCAGTCTGACAGGAAACAGAAATTTTGGTTGGCAAATGAGTAATTCGAACCGCGGTTTCTACTTTTTGCACATGCTGTCCGCCTTTGGCTGAAGCGCGAAAGGTTTCAATTTTTAAATCTTTATCTTTAATTTCCATTTTCGGATTGGGAATCTCTGGTAAAACATCAACTAAAGCAAAAGAAGTGTGGCGCATTTTTTCGGCGTCAAAAGGAGAAATCCTGACTAAACGATGAACCCCGGCTTCAGCTCTTAAAAATCCATAAGCATAAGGACCGACAATTTCTAAGGTCGCGCTTTTAATCCCGGCCTCGGTGCCTGGCGACTCATCAATTAAAAAAACTCGCCATTTCTTTTTTTTCGGCAAATCGCCAATACATTCTTAAAAGTATTTCTGTCCAGTCCTGAGCGTCAGTTCCTCCTGCCCCCGCATGTAAAGACAAAATAGCGTTATTTTTATCGTAAGAACCAACGAGAAACTCTCCCAAATAAACCATAACTCAATTTTAACACAACTCCGGAAAATCCGGAGCCTTTATTCTATTTTCTATTCCTTGTATTCTCCTAATACCACTTTCACTACCCTTTCTTTGCCTTTACTTAAAACTTTTAAAGTTATTTCATCGCCTGATTTAAATTTCTGAATCATTTTGGCTAAAGGATTTTCTTGAGTTATTTTCTGGCCATTTAATTCCAAAATAATATCATTTTCTTGTAAGCCGGCTTTATCGGCGGCTGAACCTGGGGTTACAGCAAAATCAGTGGTTGTTTCACCGCGGACGATTAAAGCACCATAATCAACTGGTAATTTTTCGGCTTTAGCAATCGCTTCGTTGATAATAATATATCGGACACCCAAAAATGGCCTAACAATTTTGCCAAATTTTTTGACTGATTCAACAACATATTTGGCAGTGTTAATCGGAATCGCAAAGCCAATCAGTTGTCCTTCCAAAGACATAGCCGTGTTAATACCAATGACCTCGCCTTTAAGATTTAAAAGCGGGCCACCAGAATTGCCCCGATTAATAGCCGCATCTGTTTGAATCACATCTTCTAATTGTTCAACTCGACCACCCCCGCCAGCCACAATTCTTCGACCAATGCCAGAAACAACACCTTTGGTGACTGTATTTCTAAATTCTCCCAAAGCAAAACCAATAGCAATCACGGTCTGGCCAATTTGAATTTTCTCTGAATCACCTAAAGAAAGAGTTGGCAAATTTTTGGCTTCAACTTTCATCACCGCAATATCATTAAAAGGATCCGTGGCTAAAACTTTGGCTGGTAGAGTTTTCCCTTCATTAGTAATGACTGAATAGTCAGCTTCTTTCTCAAAAACAACATGCTTATTGGTCAAAATTAGACCATCAGAAGAAATAATAAAACCAGTACCACGGCCAACTTGTCGTTTTTCTTTCTGCGGCAATGTTTTTGGTTGAGGAATTTTAAATTCAAACGGCAGTGCTTCCTCTTTAAAAACTTCTTCAAAAGGCGACCATTCAGTAATATACCGAGAGATTTCTTGAGTCACGACAATACTCACAACCGCCGGTGCAGCTTTTTTAACCATCTCAACGGTGGCTGTTTCCTCATTAATGATTTTTATTTTCTCCTTCTCCTCGGCAGGTTTTTCAATCTTCGATTCTTCTTTTATACTTATATCTTCTTTAATCTCTGAAAACTTTTCTCCGACAAT
>CAYVCK010000010.1:11757-19007 GCA_964450195.1 uncultured Gammaproteobacteria bacterium | reverse complement strand
TAAAAATTTTTTAATATTTTTGCTGTCAACACTGCCCCCATAAATGAGATGAATGTTATTCTTAACAATAGGCAGAGAATAAAAATCAATTAATCTCTGAAGGATAACACGATGTGTGTATTCTGCCTCGGTTGGATCTACCGCTTGACCGGAACCAATTACCCAAACTGGCTCATAGGCGATGATAATGTTTTGGTTTGTCTCCAGTCCAACTCCTTCTAGCGCCCCGGAAACCTGAATAATAACCCGAAGATCTTTAAGTCCCTTTTGACGCTCGTCAAATGTTTCTCCAACACAGACGATGGGGATAAGATGATTTAAAAGACAGGTCTTGGCTTTTTGATGAACCATCTCGTCGGTTTCTTTTAAGATCTCTCGTCTTTCAGAATGACCAATAATGACGTAGCGACAGCCCAATTGATAGAGCAGCCGCGGTGAAACCTCACCAGTATAAGCACCGGCCTCTTCCCAAAACACATCTTGAGCGCCAACGGCTATTTTATTTTTAAATTTTTTACTTTCATTAATTAAAGATTTTACTAAATGAATAAGCGGAAAGGCCGGGCAAAAAACCAAATCAAGCCTCTCTAAAATAGATGGATTTTTCTCTAAACCAGCCAGGATCTCTTTGGTTAAAATTTTGGTTTCAGGCAGACCAAGGTTCATTTTCCAATTGGCAATAATAATTTTCTTTTTCATAGACTCCTACAAATTACGAATCTATTACAAATATACAAATATTCTTTATTTGTAGCATTCGTATGTATTCGTATATTAGTATCGCATTTTATTATATTACCTTAATCAAGGAAAAAAATCCAGCCGAAGCCAAGGTAACAATTATGCCAGCAATAACAACCCCGAAGAAAATAAGATAAAGAGATTTAAAATAAGGGATACCAAAAAGAAAGGCTGCTATTGAACCGGTCCAAGCCCCAGTCAGCGGTAAAGGAATGGCGACAAAAAGTATCAAGGCCAAATCGCCATAAAGAGAATATTTTTTATAAAATCGTTGCCGTGTTCGCTCAAAAAGCCAATTCAATATTTTTCTAGCCAGCGACCATGATTGACAAAATAAAGTAACCTTTGGCCAGAACCAGAGAAGAAAAAATACCGGCAAGATGTTGCCAACAACCGCCAAACAGTAGGCCCAAAGCGGCGAAAGACGATAAATCCCAACAGCTACCGGAATCGTCCCGCGTAATTCATTTAATGGTGTCATTGCCAAAATTATTGTTTTTATAGCCGAAACCATAGGTTAGTTTTTTTATTTTTTATTTTCCAAGAAACGATTAACCCACCAAATTAATCCTTTGACTTCTTGTAATCTATCTGACTCAGAAGCACTGCCTAAAATTACAATAATAAAATCTCTTTCCGCTACTTTAAAAACACCAGCATAACAATAATCTGCCTCTTCTAAATAACCAGTCTTCGCCCCGACTAATTCGACAAATCTGTTTAAAAGCTTATTAGTGTTATAAATCTTATAATAAGCATCCTGACCATTCGGCTTTTTGGTTTTTAAAATATAACTTGGCCGTTGAAGAGCGTTGACAATTTCTGGTCGAGAAAAAGCCGCTTTAACTAATTTCACCAAATCGCTGGCAGTTGATTTATTATTCGGATCTAAACCGGTTGGCTCAACAAAAACTGTCTGATTCATGCCCAATTTTTTGACTTCCTCGTTCATCAGATCGACAAAATTTTTATCCTCATTAATTATAGCTGTTCTAACTAAGGCTTTAGTTGTATTATTAGCCGATTTAATCAAAGAGGCATAAAATAAATCGCGAACCTTAACTCTCTCGCCAACATTAAAAGCAACCCGTGAAGCCTGGGTCGCATCTTCTGGTTTAATTTCCACCAATCGTTCCCAATCACCTTTATCTTTTTCTAAGAAAACCAAAGCGGTCATCAGTTTAGTTAAGCTAGCAATAGGCAAAGGTTGATTAGGGTTTTTTTGAAAAATCTTCTCTTCTGATTGTTGATCAACAATTAAAACCGAGCGGCCGGTGGTTTTAATGCCCAAACTTCTTAGACCAGAGGTCATAGGCAGAGCATTAACTTCTCTTAAGGAAGGGGTGAGAGATGAGCTCAAAATAATGGCTAAAAAATAAATTAAATTAGACATAGAGCTAAGCCGCTTGGCTTAATTGTTTAAATCAGAAAGAGGCAAATTATGTAAATACTCATAATTTGGCAGTTCAGACAGCTGTTGAATACCCAACTGACGAATAAAATCAAGACTCAGATGATAAAAGATTCTCTCATTCTCTTTTCTCTCTTCAATTAGACCTTTAATCATTAAATGGCGCAGGATAATAGCACAATTAACTCCGCGAATTTGTTCAATCTCCTCTCTCAAAACAGGCCCCCGATAAGCAATAATCGCTAGTGTTTCTAAAGAGGCTGGAGTAATCTCCCCGCTAAATTCTTCTTGAGAAAATCTTTTGATCCATTCGTAATGCCTAGGATTGGTAACCATCTGAACATTATTACCGTTTTCGATAATTTTTATTCCACCATCTTTTAAGTTATATTCACTGATCATTTCACGAATGATTGAGGCAACGGTTTCTCTCTTCTCTCTGGTAAAACGAGCGATTTCGTCCAAAGAAAGAGGCCGATCAACAATAAAAAACAAACTTTCGATAATTGACTTTAACATAGGTTTATTGTATTGGATAATGTTAATACGTTTACAACTTCTGAATGATAATCTCCCCAAAAAGAACTACTTGCTTAAGAGAAACCATTCTCTGCTGGGCAAGCTCTAAAATAGCTAAAAAACTGACTACTACCTCAATCTTAGGGCGCCGATCGCTCAATTGCCTAAAAGTAGTCCTCTCTCGCTTTTTTATTACGACTAAACACTCTTTAATCTTCTCTTGAAGAGAAACAGCTTGGCGCAGTGTTTTTCGGGGTAATGTTTGAAATTTCAAAAAAAAATTAATTGTCTCTTGAAAAACCTTTGTTAAAACGTCTGGTTTTATTTTGATTTTTGCCATGGTCTGCGGCTGAATCATTAAATGTGGACGTGAACGGGCTAAAGCAATATTTTTTTTATTTAAAATTTTGTTAAGTAACTTTGAGGCGGTATAATATTCACGATATATTTTGAGTTGCTCTTCTAAATTTAATTCTTCAAATTCTGGTTCAGACACTCCCGGTAAAAGCAAACTTGATTTAATCAGCAACAATTTGGCCGCCACTACTAAAAAATCAGCTAACTCACTTGGGCTAATTTCTTCCCCTTTTTCAAGACAAGAAAGAAAATCGTCTGTCACCTGAGCTAAAGAAATATTGGTAATATCCAATTTATTCTCTTCAATTAAGTTCAGAAGAAGATTAAAGGGGCCAGAAAATTGATCAAGAGAAACATGATACATGCCAAAATTATTAAAATTTTAGAGTCAAAGGCGAATAAAATTTTACTATAATTTTGCGCACCCCCTCACTCCCAGCATTTTTATAAAAATGCTGGAATAAATATTTTGTAGAAATTTAAACTTAAAATAGAAAAAGATTGATTTTTTGAGCAAACTATTTTACTCTTTGAGTGAGAGGGTAACGATTTTATATCTTCGCTCCCCGCGCTTCAGACAAAATCGTTACTTTTTCTTACTAAAATCCCCATCCTTTGGTTTCTCCAATTTCAGAAAATCTTTGACTTTTAATCTCAGAGAATCAGTGTAGCTGCCGGCATTAACCAAAATCTCTTTGGTCTTTAATAATGCCTTATCAATATAAAGAGGGACCTTCTTGTGAAGAGAGGCAAACGGTGTAATTGTCCCTGGTTTGATCTTGAAAAAATCCTTCATTACTTTTTCTTTGGCAATCTCGATTTTTTTGGCTTTCAGGGCTTTTTTCAGTTTCTTAAGATCAGCCAACCTCGAGGCTGGTAAAACTAAGAGACTATAACCTTTCTCAGTTTTGATGATCAGTGTTTTAGCAATTTTATTTAGTTCTTCTTCCATGGTCTGGGCTAAATCATAAGCGGTATAAACAGTTTTATGAGCAATTTTTTCGAATTTGACTTTATTCTTCTCTAAATAATTGAGAATTTTTTTTGGAATGGGCATAAAAGTTGTAAGTTATAGGTTATTAGTTGTTAGTTAATTTATTTTCGACCTTTGCCCAAGTTCTCAAAATCCCGCAACTTCCGCGACCAAAATGAAAATCTAGATTAATATGTAGAGAACATAGAGGGTGGGGTGAAGGTTTTGTTACAAAAATTTATTTTAAATTTTTGACAAAACTCTTTATCTTTAAAGGTAATTTTTGTCTTTGATTTAAGATTTTTTTGACCAACCGTCGACCAAGATTGGTTAGTTTTATTTCCTTAATAAATAATTTATGAGAAGTTTTTTTAGCGACCGCAGAAAGAAGTTCTTTTTTAATCATTCTTTCTAAACTTTTGGTGATAATACCTTTAATATTTTTGCTGGCTCTACCTTTATAAGATTTGACAATCCCTTTGAAATCAATTTTACCAGAACTAAAATAACATTCAAGAAGAATATGTTTTTGGAGTTTTGATAAACGTAATATCATGCGAATACTTTACGAATTAAAATTCGAATTAATTCGAATAAAATTTGTAACTAATTTGCATGGTTTAAAAGAATCGCTTTTATTCTTCTGATGCCAACCATCGAGGCTTCTTCTTTAATAATTTTAAACTCACCAAGTTCGCTAGTATTTTTAACATGCGGACCAGCACAGATTTCTTTAGAGAAGCCACCAATTGAATAAACTTTAACTATTTTTGGATATCTCTCTTTGAAAAAAGCCAAAGCACCTGATTTAATTGCTTCTTCATAGGGCATTTCTTCCATCTTTACTTCTAAATTTTCTTTAATTTTTTGATTAACAATTTCTTCAATTTTTTTCTTTTCTTCCTCGCTCAATTTTCGCGGCTGAGTAAAATCAAACCTTAATCTTTCTGGATTAATATCAGAACCGGCTTGTTGGACATGGGTGCCTAAAACTTGGCGCAAAGCTGTATGCAACAAATGAGTGGCCGTATGTAACCTTGTTTTTTTTATTTTATCTTCTTCAGTTTCTCCCTCTTCTATACCAAGACCGCCAAATTTCTTCTTGGCGCCAGCCCGAGATATTTCTTGATGGACTAAAGACGCCCCCTTAAACCCTTCTTCATCAATACCAAGCTCTCTCTCTTCTACTAACTCTTTGATTAACTCCAAAGGAAATCCAAATGTTTCATAGAGATAGAACGCCTCTTTTCCTTCAATAATTTTTGATTTTTTATTTTTGATTTTTAATTTTAGCAACTTATCAAGTTGTGTTAGGCCTCGTTCTAAGGTTTTTTCAAATTTTTCTTCCTCTTGTTGAATAATGGTTAAAATATCATTTCTTTTTTTATTTAATTCTGGATAAATATCTTGATAATTTTTAATGACCAAATTAGCCAGAGGAATCAAAAACCCTTTTTTGGCTTTGATTAAGTTTCCATAGCGAATCGCCCGGCGAAGCAGTCTTCTTAAAATATATCCCCTTTCTTCTTTAGAGGGTAAAAGTCCCTCGCTAATTAAAAAACAAGCGGCTCGCAAATGGTCAGCGATAATCCGAAATGGTTTAGAATTTTGAGAGTAAGTTGAAGAAGATAACTTTTCAATTTTTTTTAAAATTGGCAAAAACAAGTCAGTCTCAAAATTTGATTTTTTATTTTGTAAAACACCAGCCAATCTTTCTAAGCCAGCGCCAGTATCAATATTTTTAGCCGGCAAAGGTAAATATTTATATATTTTCTGTTGTTTGTCGTCAGTTGTCAGTTGTCTGTTATATTGCATAAAAACTAAATTCCAGATTTCCACAAAGCGACCGCAAAGACAATTTGGGCCACAACCAGAAATATCACATTCACCTTCTCTAAATTCTTCTCCTCGATCATAATGAATTTCTGAGCAGGGGCCGCAAGGTCCTTCTTCTGAAATTGGTCCCCAGAAATTGTCTGCTAAACCAAATTCTTTAATCCGGTCTTTTGGAATACCAGCTTTAATCCAAAGCTTAATCGCCTCTTCATCTTGAGGAATACTGGCTTCGCCTTTAAAAACCGTCACCCAAAGTTTGGAATTTTGAATTTTGAATTTTGAATTTAGCAATTCTAAAGCCCATTCAATAGCTTCTTTTTTCCAGTAATTTCCAAAAGACCAATTACCTAACATTTCAAAAAAAGTATGGTGAAAAAGGGAACCGACTTTTTCAATATCAGAGGTGCGGAAACATTTCTGACAAGAAGCCGCTCTTTGATAAAGCGGCACCATCTCTCCAGAAAGATAGGGAATAAACTGTTGCATGCCGGCTGAAGTAAAAAGAACAGTCGGATCAGCTGGCACCAGAGAGGAAGAAACAATAATTTTGTGTTTGTTCTCTTTAAAAAAATCTAAAAAGGTTTTTCTTATTTTATAGCTTTCCATAGGGGTGCATTAAGAATTTTTTTCTCCGGAAGCCAGGCGCTTCAGCGCGGGGGGGCAGGGCTTGCTATTGGTATTATTCTTGACAAAAAAAATTTTAGCGACATTTAGAAAAAGATCGCCCAAATATTGAAGACCAATAATTACCCCAAAACCAATGATGCTTAATTCAACTATCCTCATCACTAAAGCGCAAGCTAAAGATAAATGACCCGACAAACCAAACATGGTGCCTCCGCCTAAATAAGCTGCCTCAAGCGTTCCGATTCTGGCAATCACCGGGGTAAAACCTGAAATTAAAATTAAAATTTTAATAAAATATATCTTGAAAAAACCAATATTTTCGCCCATAAAATTAATTAACAATTTTACCTGCCAGGTCCAAAGAAAAAGAATACTTAAAGATAACAAGGTATTTAAAATAAAATTTTTTGTTTTATCTCGAAGATATAAAAAACTTTTTTCCAATGATGACTGAAGACGGATGCCCGGGGAGACATCTCTATTTCTTCCGGACAGATATTTTATCCTATCCAACTTAAAAAGTCGAACTAAAAACAAAATTACCCTTTTTAGACCCAAAATTTTCATAGCTATAACGGTAAAAATTAATAACAATAAGGCCAGGCCTAAATAGACGATCCCCAAACCACCTTCTTGAATAAAAAACAAAAAAATGCCGCCGGACAGTAGAAAAATAATCAAAGCAGCTAAATCTCCAAATCGCTCCGCTAAAAGCGCCGAGAAACTATCACTAAAAGGAATGTTTTTATCGCGTTTTAAAATAATTAGTCTGAAAATTTCTCCGCC
>CAYVCK010000010.1:0-11669 GCA_964450195.1 uncultured Gammaproteobacteria bacterium | reverse complement strand
ATAACAAAGGGCTGCTTCTGCTAATTTCGCCTTTAAGACAGACCTGATGGGAATCTTCTCATGACAAAAATTCTGAAGTATTAATCGGATCCGAAGAGTGGTTAAAAAAAAAGTAAACCAAGAAATAAAGAAAATAATAAAAATTTGCCAAAATTTTAAATAAGAAATTTCTTGAAATATTCTGCCGAAACCAGTTCGTAAACACAACCAAAAAATAATAATTATACCTAAAATTAAAGAAAAAATAACAAAAAGATATTTTTTCATAAGCAAAAATTATAGTCTTGAGATAGGCGGTCCCTGATTCCTGCCCTCTTGAGAAAATGGTTTCTCGGAGGTTCTCTCTGGAGATGACTTTTTAGCAAATACTGAGGAACCTTCTTGCCGTGCCTTTTTTAAACACTTTTTACAAAAAACCGGCCTGACGCCATCAGGAATAAAAGGGACAAAGACCGTCACGCCGCAACCATCACACTGAGCCTCAAATTTAGCGACGGTCGGCATGCTTGTCTCGGCCACGCCGCTCCAACGACCTATCCTCTCTTCAACCATCTGCCTAGATTCAGCATAACGCTCGCGTGTTGCCCGAATAATTTTATCTCTATGCTCTTCTTTCTTTGATAAAGGCGGTAAAGTAGTGGCTGAAAATGGATCAGAAGTAATGCCGTCGATCATTAATTTGACGTAAATATCGTATTTGTCTAGATTTACTAAATCTGTCTCATCAAATTGAGGAGCAAATTCTTTGGCCAATATCTCAGCGTCTTCTGCCCCAACTCTAAAACAAACAATTGTCCCGACATTGCCAAAAACAGAAGCCCTTACCCTTTCATCAAGCTGAAGAATATATTGGTGGGCAATAATTAAATTAAGACGATATTTTCTGGCTTCAGATAAAATATTGGCAAAAGATTCAGTGGCAAAATTTTGAAATTCGTCAACATAAAGATAAAAATCGCGGCGCTCTTCTTCTGGGATATCAATCCGGCTCATGGTCGCTAATTGTATTTTCGTAATCATCATCGCCCCAAGCAAAGCCGAAGCATCTTCACCGATTCTACCCTTAGAAAGATTCATAATCAAAATCTGCCCCTTGTCCATTACTTCGCGTAAATCTATTTTTGATTTGACTTGACCAACAATGTTTCTGATTAAGGCCGTTGATAAAAATTGTCCAACTTTATTTTGAATCGGAGCAATCGCTTCACTTTTAAACATTTCCGGATATCTAGGATATTCATCAACCCAAAAAGATTTTACCACCGGATCAGTCAGTCGACTAACAACTCTTTTGCGAAAATCTTTATCAACCAGAATCTTCATAATGCCAAGCAGTGTGCTGCCCGGATACTCAAGTAAAGCCAAGATAGCGTTACGCAATACATATTCCAATCGCGGACCCCAAGAATCAGCCCAAATCTTTTTAAAAACGCCAACTAAACCGGAAGCCACTAAGTGTCGATGGCTTGATTCAACTCTTTCTAGAACGTTGAAAGCAATTGGATAATCAATATCAGCAGGATTAAAATAAATCGTTTCATGAATTCTCGACCCTGGCACAAAATCAAGAACTTTCTCGGCCAAATCACCATGAGGATCAACCACGGCCACGCCTCGGCCAGTTTGAATGTCCTGATAAATCATATTTTCTAAAACCGTTGATTTACCCACCCCTGTTTTGCCAATCAGATAAATATGCCGGCGGCGGTCATCAGTTTTAACACCAAATTTGCGCAGGATATTCCGATAATTTGTTTCGCCAAAAAGCACGATCTCGTCTAAATTTTGATTATTATTAGGCATATGATGAGTTTATCATAACAGGATTCGGCTTATTTGTCAAAATAAATCTCAACCTTATCCCCTATCTGCCAATTATAAGCCCTAACCGAGCCAGATTTTACCTCTAAAACATATTGAGATGGCAATCTCGGCCTAAAAATAGGTAGATTTTTACCTTGAGCTGGTAAAGCGTTTTCTGTCAGATCAACAATTTTTTCCTCCCCTATCCAAACAATATCCAAAGGAAATTTCATTCCCTTCATCCAAAATTGATAATAATCAAGTTTAGGAAAGATAAAAAGCAGGCCTTGATTTTCCGCCAAGTCCTCACGACCAGCCAAACCACGAATCATTTCTTCTTTTGTTCTAGCTATTTCAACTTTAATTATTTGATTATTAATAAGGACTTGGCCAGTTTTAAATAACCGGGGCGAAGATTGACAACCAGTCAAAACAAAAATAAAAAATAAAAGATAAAAAATAAAAAATGGCTTATGTTTTTGAAACATTTCTTCTTTCTCTAACGGCTAAAAAGGTAATAAAAATAATCGCTAATAAAAAAAGAATAGCTAAACCAATAACTTTAAAAATTGTTTTTTGAAAAACAAGAGAGGCAAGACCAAAAATTATGGCTAAAAGCCAAAAAAGGGCTACTATCTTTTGACGAGAAATGCCCAAACTTAAGAGTCTGAAATGAAAATGTTTTTTATCGCCAAATTTAAACGGTGATCGATGCTCAAAAAATAATCTTTGAATAATCACTGAAAACATATCAACCAAAGGAATTCCTAAAATCATTAAAGCCGTGGCGATTTTTCCTCCAGAAATAATCGCCAGGCTACCTAACATAAAACCAGTCCAAAGACTACCACCTTCGCCTAAAAAAATCTTAGCTGGATGAAAATTAAAAAATAAAAAGCCAAGACTGGCGCCTGCCAAAATTAATGCTATCATCGCCACATCGGGTTGATAAAAAATAGTCAAAAGACACAAGCCGGCAATAACTAATGCTCCAATCACTGTCAAACCAGAAACCAAACCATCTAAACCATCAAGTAGTTTTGTCGTATAAGCGCAAAGCATTAACCAAATAAAAGTAAAAAGATCAGCTAAGGGAACAAAATAAAAAGGCACGCCGTGAAAACGAAAAACTTCAAATTTTAAAGTATCGAGATATAAAAATCCTTGACCCAAGGGATTGTTGATAAACCGAATGCCAATGCCACTGGCAATAATCACTAAAACCGCTAAAATCGGCCAGATAATTTGCTGGCCTGGTTTTAAATGATATTTATCATCTAAAAAACCGCCAATCATCAGCAAAGAGCCGGCTATAAGAAGTCCTAATAAATGTTTAAGAAGAACAAAATGTTTTGTCCCTGGCGCTAAAACTTCAAAAAGACCAATTTTAGGATTAGGCCAAAAATGGCTAAAATAGAGTAAAAAAAGGACGATAAAAAATGATAAAAAAATAGCCAAACCACCTAATAAAGGTACTGGCTGGGTATGAATTTTTCTACCAATCGCCGTTTCTGGATAATCAATGATTTTAAATTTTAAAGCCAAACGACGAATCAATAAAGTTAAAATCATGGAAAGAACAACCGAAATAATAAAAATGGAGATAAATAGACTTGACATAAGCGCTTCGCCCCACCTGCCATCGCCTACCAACTATTTCTTTTATTAAATTCAACCTATCTTCAAAAGCTGAATTTAGCTTCTTGAAAACATAATAGGCAATTGGCGGGCAGGTAAAATTAAAAATAAAATATAAAATATCAAAAATACAAACTAAAAACTAAAATATTTTTACATCTTTCTGTTTGTGTTTTTTATTTTTTATCTTTTGTTTTTTTGTCTTTTCTAAATATCCCTGTAAAATCACGGCTGCAGCTGCTGCATGCTCATCAGGCCTCGCTGGCGCTCGGTGCGCTGATTTACGCTGATCCCTACGCTGATTCTCGCGGATATATCCGCGTTTATCCGCGTTTTGATCCGCGTATATCCGCGTATCAATAGCCATTTTACTACTTAATCTCTCGTCAAAACTCTCAACTGGAATTAATAAATTGTCTTTCAAAAATTTAATAAACTTGTCTGTTATTTTTGTCTGCTCTGTTTTTTTGCCAGACATACCAATTGGTTGACCAATAATAATTTTTTTTATTTTTTCCTTCTTAATTATTGCTCGTATTTCATCTAAATTAAACATCTCCCTATTCTCTAAAATCTTATAAGGAAAAGCAATATTAATTTTTGTCTCAGCAATGGCTAATCCTAAATATCTTGTGCCAAAATCAATGGCTAAAACCTTCATAATAAAATGTCTAAAATTGGTTATCTGATTTTATCACTTATTTATTATACCAAATACCTCAACAATAAAAAAAGGTTGTTCTTTATATTTTAACAATCCTTTATGGTTTTGTGTTGATTTCAAAAGAAATATCAATATCAGTCCAGTGGTAGAGCCACTGGCCGGCTGTTCGCGAAACTCTGACACAACCAGCTGAAGTTGGTTGACCAAGGAATTTTTGATAATCTTCACCCGATGAAGCATGAAAACCATTCCTTAGTCTCCCAATCACGGCAAACGACTGCCACCAAGTCATCCAAAAACCACCCTCTCCATACCAAGCCCGATATTTTTTAGTCAGAATTCTATGCCTCCCCAAAGCAGTTTGCCTCCCCTTTCGACCGGTTGAAACCGAAAATTCCGCCACAAGACTATCGCCCTCAAAAACAAACATTTTCTGGGGCCGAATATCACGATAGACAATAATCTTTCGCTCATCAAGATAAAGCCTTAACTGTTGTTCGATCGTTTCGCTTTCTGTTTCTAAAATTAAATTTACTCGAAAATCAACTAAGCGGATCTTAAAAGATAAAAAATAAGTATCAGGCGCAACCCATTGACAACTCACCTTAATGGTTTCTCTTTCGGCGATCGGATAGAGTATCCCGTAATTTATCTCTAAGACCTTGTTTTCAGTAGTCAAATATAATTCCCTTATCTCTTTCGAGTAAATTAAATAATAAAGTGAATCAACATAGCAAACCTGAACTGACTCCCATGAGACTGGCTTTGGTTCAATAACAATCTGACTTGGTGAGGTTGACAATATTAAGCAATTTAAAAGGACAAAAAACATTTTCCCTCCTTTTTATACTTTTATATTTTATAAAATATTTAATTAATTGCCTATCTCCCCTTTTTCCACTCCTCACCCTCATCATCATCTCCACGGTCTTCACCAGTCACCTCTGACGGCCAGCGATAATTTTTGTCACCATAAATACAGGCCTCTTTTAAATTTTCTACTTCATTACTGGCTTTTCTGGCCCGGATACTATCTAAAAAATTGATATATTCATCCATTTGTCTGATAAAATAACGACGGATTTCATTGGCGTCCACTTCATCGGGTACTTTGCCCTCTAATACTTTAAAACAGTGCTCATAAAGTATTTTTGCCGCTTGACGAATAATTTCATCTTCTTTTTTTTCTCGCACTAATTCGGCTAAACGATAATCGCCGCCAAAAGACTCTTTGTCAGGCAGATTATCAATCCCTCGGCAAACCAGTTCAGCTCTTAATAAAGCTAAGCATTCTGATAGACCCGTCTTGGCTGTTATCAAATCAGACTGCAATTGCGGATTATCTTCTTTCTCAATCTGAGAAAGATTGGCTTCACGCTGAACTATCTCAGAATAATTTTTAAATAAGGCGCTTAATTCTTCAACCAAAAATGACTTCTCTGGCATTCCTTCTGCTCGCTTCAATAAAAGATAAATATAATAGGCATCAATTTTTCTTTTTTCTAACGGCCGGGTTAATTCGGCTAATTCTTGTTCAGAAATTTTTATTTCTTCTTTCTTCATATTTTTAATTTTAAATTGCTTAAACTATTTGTAATTTGATATCTCGTCCCAACCATCGATTAACAATTTCTTGGCATTTCGGTGTTAAGTCAGAAACAAAAAATTGGCATCCGAACCCCATTTTAGTTAAAGTTTTTTCTATCTCGGGATTTTTCTCTAAAAATTCTTTTAGTTCTAAAATTACTTCCTGGCCGGGATCAACTAATTTAACTTGTCGACCGATTTTTAATTGTATCTGCTCGCGCAGTAAAGGATAATGCGTACAAGCCATAATCAAAGTATCAACTTGGGCCATTCTTAGTGGATGTAAATAAGATTTGATAATTTTTTTGGTTTCCATTTTTTTTAGCCAACCTTCTTCAATTAAAGAGACAAGTAATGGCGCCGCTTGGGAAAAAACTTTCCAGGCCGAGGATAGTCTGCCTTTGGCGAAAATTTTTAAACCCACCTCTTTTATCATTTTCTCATAGATTCCGGAGTTAATTGTTGCTCTGGTGCCAATAACGCCAATTCTTTTATTTCTAGTTAAAGAAATTGCTTTTTCAATGGCCGGTCTAACCACCTCAAAAACCGGAATCTTGAAATGATTTTTTAAATCTTCAGCGGCTACCGCAGAAACAGTATTACAAGCAATAACAATAATTTTCGCTCCCCTTTTAACCAAAAATTCTGCTACTTCAAAAGCATATTTTTTAATTACCGCCTCGCCCCTTCCTCCGTAAGGCGTCCTGGCTGTATCGCCGAAATATAGAAGCTGGTATTGGGATAAAATTTCAAACATTTTCCTGATAACCGTCAAGCCACCAATGCCTGAGTCAAAAACACCGATCATAAGCACTTCACTAAAATAAAATATAAAAATTTTAAAGTTTTATAGTTTGTGTTTTTTTTAGTTTTTGATTTTTTATTTAATTAATCTCATCAATTCTCTTTTTTTTATTTCTAACATTTCTGGGGTTTTCGCCTCGATTGTTAGTCTCGCCACCGGCTCGGTATTAGAGAGTCGTAAATTAAACCACCAATCTTGATAATCAACAGTTAAACCGTCAAGTTCGTCAATTTTTCCGTCTCTATATTTTTCTTTAACTAGGTCAAGTTTTTTAAAAATACCTTTTGTCTTAACATTGATTTCGGGAGATTTAAAATAAATTTTATAATCTTTAACTAATTTTGCAAGAGGTTTATTTTCCTCAGAAATAATTTCTAATAAAATTAAAAAAGCAATAAAACCAGAGTCTATATAAAAATTGTCACGAAAAGAAAAGTGACAAGCGAGTTCTCCGCCCATCAAACCATTGTTTTCTTTCATTGCTTGGCTTATAAAACGATAACCAACGCGAGAGCGAATTGGCTGACCACCCATTTTTTTAATAAATTCTGGTACAGCGCGCGAAAAATTAAGAGTATAAACAATGCCTCCTCCTGGATTCTTGGCTAATATTTTCTTGGCTAATAATAAAATCAGTTGATCGCTAAAAACGGCTTCGCCTTGCTCGTCTACTAAAAAAATTCGATCGGCATCGCCGTCAAAAACTACACCAAAATCAGCCCCGGCTCGCACCACTGCCTTGCCTAAATCTTCTAAAACGCCCGGGGTGAGAGGATTAGGCAAATGATTAGGAAAATTGCCATCTAATTCAAAAAAAAGGGGGATAATTTGACAAGGAATTTTTTTAACCATTAACGGTATAACTTTACCAGCCATCCCGTTACCGGCATCAACTATAATTTTTAACGGCTTAATTTTTTTAAGATCAACAAAAGAAAAAATATGTTTTAGATACTCTTGCCAATGACCGACTTTTTTCATTTCTCCTCTGCTTTCGACTGATTGTATTTTTCTGTTAATTAAATCACCAATGGTTTTACCATTAATTATTTTAATAGCTGGTCCGCCTTGCCAAATTATCATCTTCAAACCATTATATTCTTTAGGATTATGTGAGGCGGTAATCATTATGCCGGCTTGATAATTCAATCTAGCGGTCATTGAATAGATAAAATCAGTCGGCACTAAGCCAGCGTCAAAAACACTTGCCCCTTGTTCAATTAAACCCTGACTTAAACCACTAAAAATCTCTGGCGACGAAAGACGCATGTCACGGCCGACAAGAACTCGAATTTTTGACTTTGAATCTCGGATTTTGGATAATAGAAATTCAACAAAAACCCGGCCAATTTGATAAGCTACTTTTTTATTAAAATCTTGAGGGTAAATACCCCGGATGTCGTTTTCTCGAAAAATAGTCGGTTCAAAAAGAGACATAAAAATCTTAAAAACTTACTTTAACCATCTCTTTTTGTAAATATGGTCTAATTTTTACTCCGATTGTCTTGATGGCGTTCGGAGTTGGTTCACCAGTAATCTCGTCAAAAAATCCAACCGGGACAGCTACAGCTAAACCCGAAAAATCTATATTAGAGTTTTTCATTTTTTTCTCCCAACAAACCCCACTAATCCTTTCTATGGCTTGGCGAATTTTATCGTATATCTGTTTATTCCATTCTCTCTCTCGGCTAAAAGTCTTAAAATTTTATTCTGCCAAACAACCTGCTCAACTACTCCTTCATAATAACGATAATTTCCAGCCACCCCTTCGACAAAATATAAACTTTCTACCAAACTACTCAAAAAAAATATTCGTCCGAATCAGGCGAAAAACCATTCAATAATGCTTTATATGCTTGCGCGTCAAACTTATTCTGATTGTCTCTTTTCAAATAAGTATCAATAAAACCATCACTCTTTTTAGCCAAGTCGTCAAAATTAATCTGAGAATAAATTTTATCTTTTGATTCTATTTTGTTCATAAAATAAATTAATTTAATGATTGCTTGGCCATTTCCTCAAATTTTTTGGATAGGGCTGGCTGAGGCATACCAGTATCTAAATCAACCATCTTTTTGGGCAAAATAACATAAAAAGCTTTAATCGGTCGTTTATTACGTTCCGCCAATACCTGACAGGATTCTCTAAAATGAATAATATTTAATATCTCAGCCTCGGAGTAATGGGTCTCAGCGCCTCCCCCTCTCTTAACCAGAACACTGGGATAAGAAATTTTGTCCACTTCAATAAAAACAATTTCTTCACTCCCTTGTTTACACTTTAGCTGGATGGCTTTTTCTATCTCTCCCGCTCCGCCCGGCAACCAAAAATCTATCTTTTCAAAAGCGTCCTCATCCGGGGTTGACATCTTGCCATGATATCTCTCTAATAGTCTATGCAAAGCAACTTGACCAGCAATCCCATTACGAAATCTACCCCAGCAACTAAACTCTGGCGTAAATATTCTATTCAATTTCTCGATGATAGCCCAAAACTTTTGGGCATACTCTTTATCTCGGCCGACATTAAAAATAAAAAAAGCAGTAGTGAACTGCCACTGGGTTAAAGTTCGAAATTTATCTTTGATTTCTCCTCCCTTCATTGTTCTTTTCTTAAAACGGTGGTGTTCATAAATTGCTTTCTGAATTTCTAAAACATCCTTAAATCCAAAGAGAATTTCAACAGTAATTGCCTCGTCAGGAAATTCTTTAAGCAGTTGTCTTTTTAGGGCTTCAAAAGATTCTCGGTTTTTAATCTCCTCTTGATTCTCTTTTATTTTGTTAAGTAAATAATCCAAAAAATTAAGTCCCCTCTCTCTTTCCACCATTTGATCAGGACTTGAAGCTAAAACCTCTTTTGATGTTTCCATAGAGATAAAAGAAATTATTACTGAATTGGTTAATTATTACATATATAAATTATAGCAAATCTATTAAAAAAATCAAGGTCTTGCTATCATCACCAGATTCCAGCCATTAAACCATTTGGCCGGCTGGCCTTTTTTAACATAAGATAATTCTTCTATTTTGAACCCGGCTTTCTTTAGCAATCTTTTCATTTCGCCTGCTGTAAAAGCGTGATAATAACGCTGGACTTGACCTTGCGGCAGTTTCCAGGGTATCCAAATATCTTTCCAGTCTAAACCTTTTGGTCGCCAGCCAAAAATCATTGACCAAATTTTATATTTTAATAGAAGTTTTGGCTGCCAAAGATTCCAGACAGTCAAAATTAAAAATCCATCTGGTTTTAGAACTCGAAAACAATTCCTCAAAACCTTTAACCGTAATTCTTTAGAAGGAATATGGTGCAGCAAAGCAATGGCAAAAACCAGATCAAAACTCTTGTCTTCAAAAGACAAATCCAGGGCATCAGCAACTACAAACCGGAATTTTGAATTTTGCCTGCCCCGTAGCGAACTTGTTCTGCTTTGGGGAATTTTGAATTTTGAATTTGAAATTTGTGATTTAGAATTTGTTTCGGATTTCGCCACAGCCCTTAGATTTAGATAAGGGCTGGGCGACCCAACCCATTGAAAATGGGCTGTGGTCGGATTTCGAATTTCGGGTTTTTGTTTTGCTATTTGAATCAACCTCTCGCAACTATCCACACCCACATATTCAACCACCCCTTCTTTTAACAACTCCAACAGTCTGCCATTGCCGCAGCCCAAATCCAAAATTTTCATCCCGTCTTTAACATATTTTTTTATTAAACTCTTTACTTCCAGCCAGGGCCAAAAACGGCTAGCGCTAAAAACCTCGGCCAAATCCCTATAATCCCGCTTAGTTTTTTGCAGAATTTGTTGGGCAATTTCTGGCTTCATATTCTTTACGAAAGTACGAAATGTTACGAAAATACAAAAAACCTAAATTAAGAGTAGGTCAAAGATAACTCCACCTTTCAAATATTTGTATTTCTTTCATATTACAAATTAATTATATTTGATTTCTAAAAAATAAAAAAGGGCTGACTTCTGTCAGCCCTCGCCAGATTTCACCCTATCACTTCACTTCGTGGCGCCTGGAACCTGAATCAGGGGAGTAAGTTTTTGGTCATAGGGAAGAACCAAAATGGCATTGTTCGGACCGGTGCCAAATGCTTCTATCTTATTCATCCACAGCCAAGTCAAATACTGCTGTGTCAGGTCTTTGGCAATAATTTTTTGGGCATCCGCGATACCGCTAGCCTCCACTCGCTTGCGTTCTGCTTCTTGCTTCTCTTTCTGAAGAACGAAAACCATTTTTTTTGCTTCATGTTCCATTGCCAGCTTATCCTCAATCGCCTGTCTCACTGTCTGCGGCAGATCAACGTTCCTGAGCAGAACCTTCTCTAGCACAACGCCCCGGTCTTGAAATTGAGATTCGATCATTTTGGCAACGTCTCCAACGTACATCTCTCGTCTTTCTGAATAAATATCAACAGATAAGACTCTAACGGCTGCGTCACGAAATGCCGCCCGAATTGCTGGCCGGACAATCTTATCTACGTAATCCACACCGATTGTTCTATAGACCCGGGGAGCTTCGCTCGCCACAAGCCGAAACCAAACCGTAATATCCAGCTTAAGCGTCAAGCCGTCTGAACTAAGGACGTCAATCGCGTCGTCACCCCGTTTTTGACCTTCCACGTCCACTTTTGACATGGTATAGGCCCGGGTTCGGACATCCATTTTGTGGACCGTGGTAATCGGCCAGACCAGGTTTAAGCCGGGCTTCAACGGCTTTTCTGAGATATAGCCCAGTGTAACCGCTACCCCGACATGGCCGGGCGGGATAATTCGTATACAGGATAGGAAAAGGAATATCGCCACAAGTATCCAGGCTAGCTTAGCTAACCAGCCAGACCACATCTTTCCCTCTTCGCTCTCCGCTATTTTTTTACTAATTGTTGCCCCAACGGCAACAATAATAAAAATGATAACAAAAAACAACATCATTGTAACCTCCATTTGCCGACTTTTCCCTAGCAAATAATTTGCTAAGGTGCTATGGCGCGGCTTTACCACAGCATTTTTTAAAAGAGCAGCCATGCACATTTTCCAAAATTTGTCAACCCCGTTAGATAATAGTTATCCACAGTATTCAGGTGCCTTTTTTAGTAGTGCTATGTAATCTTTTGTTAATATTTCAAACACTAAAACTATCTAACGGGGTCACGAGCAGTTTTCCACCA
>CAYVCK010000009.1:16842-19288 GCA_964450195.1 uncultured Gammaproteobacteria bacterium | reverse complement strand
TTCTTTTATCTCTTTTAAACCAGGTCATTTGGCAGCGGCTAAATTTTTTAATTTTTTGTTCAAGTAGATTAATCATTTCCTGATAGGAAATTTTTTTTTGTAAATATCTGGCAATATATCGGTATTCTAAACCTAAGTCGTCCAGATGTTGCCAAGAAAGACCTGATTTTTTTAATTTTTTAACCTCAGCCACCATTCCTTGTTTCAATCTTTTTAATAGTCGTTTTTTGATTAATTTTTTAAGTTCGGTGGGCGACTTTTTGAGGCCGATAATTAAAACATCGAAGGGCGATTTCTTTTGAAGCAAAGGGACAGGCCTTTTGCTTTTTTTAACAATTTCAATGGCCCGGATAAGTCGCCTTGGATTGTTTTTATCAATTGTTTTTGCCCTTTGGGAGTCAAGTTTTTTTAAGATCTGATAAAGTTTTTTGGTTGATTTTTTGGCGAGTTTTTTTCTTAAATTCCAATCTGGTTTGACTGAAGGAAAGATAAGGTCATCTATTACGGCTTGAATATAAAATCCTGTTCCTCCGACTAGAAAGGGAATTTTATTTTTTCGATAAATTTTGTTAATCGCTTTAATGGCTAAACTCTTGTATTGAGTAACAGTAAATCTTCTTTTTGGTAAAGTAACATCTAAGAGGTGGTGAGGCACCCCTTTCATCTCTTTTTTGGTTACCTTGCCGGTGCCTAAATTTAATCCTTTATAAACTTGGCGTGAATCAGCCGAAATAATTTCACCACCCAAAACCCCAGCTAACCTAATTGCTAATGTTGATTTCCCCGCCGCGGTTGGTCCTAAAATGACAATAAGTTTTTGTTTTTCTTGACTCATATTGTTATCTGTTATTGTTATTTGTAAAAAATTTAGTACAATTAAAACTATGTTTCCTCCTTCGATAAATAATATATTCTTTTATGCTATTTTTAGCGCCATTCCGGCTTTAGGATGGTTGTTGGTCTGTTTATATCTTGACCGTCAAGCTCCAGAGCCAAAAAAGGAGGTTTGGCGGATGTTTTTTGGGGGAGCGTTTATTGTTCTTCCCGCTCTTCTTATTTGTGGACCTTTGACGGTTTGGATTAAAAATTCGGTCTGGTTTCAGGGAGCAATAGCAATTCTTGTTATCTCTTTTTTGGTTGATGGCCTAATTGAGGAGACTGCAAAATATTTAATTTTGCGGAAAAAAATTTATCGAAGACCTGCTTTCGATGAACCGCGAGACGGGATGATTTATGGGATGATAGTCGGTATAGGCTTCGCTTTCGTGGAAAATATCTTGTATGCTACAACCACCTCACGTTTTGTTGAGGGCATAAGTCTGATTTTTTTGCGAGCTATTACTGCTTCTTTCATGCACATTTTAGCATGTGGTATTGTTGGATACCATTTAGCAGAAGTAAAGTTTTATCAGCCAAAAAATAAAAAATTTATTATTTTTAGCAGTTTGTTTTTAGCGATCGGTTTTCACGGACTCTATAACACGATTATTAGATTTGACTCTGTTTGGAATATTATTCCTTTAGCAGTTTTAATTTTAAGTGTCTGCGTCTATCTTTTAATCGGCTTAAGAAGATTTGCTAAATTTCCTCAGCCATTAAGCCAAAAGCCATTGTTTTAACAATTTTCAATTTAAAAATTTTACCAATCATTTTTTGTGAGTTGTCAGTTGTTAGTTGTTCGTTGTCTGTTGTTAGTTTAACCTTTACATTTTTAAAAGTTTTTGTTTGGCCAAAGTAATAGCCATTTTTTTTATTTTTTATTAAAACTTCAGTTATTCGCCCCAAATATTTTTTATTTTTTTCTAAAGCGGTTTTTTCGAGAATGCCAGCTAAAATTTTCCAGCGCCTTTCTTTTTCTTTTTGTGGCACATCATCCTTTAGTTTGGCGGCAGCGGTGCCTGGGCGAGGTGAGTATTTAGCCAGATAAGCCATATCAAATTTTATTTCTCGCATTAATTTTATAGTATTGGCAAACTGCCTTCTTGTTTCACCAGGAAAACCAACAATAATGTCAGTTGAAATACAAATATCTTTCTCGAATTTGTTTCGAATTAAAGCGAATTTTTCTCGAATTTTTTTAATCAATTTTTTGTAGTGGCTGACTGTGTAATGACGATTCATTTTTTTGAGAATTTGATTGTCTCCAGATTGGACCGGTAGATGAAGATAGGGCATAACCTTTTCACATTTTGCCATTGTTTCAATCAATTCGTCAGATAAATCCTTTGGATGGGAAGCAACAAAGGTCAGCCAAAAATCGCCCGGAATATCATTTATCATTTTTAATAGTTCTGGAAAAGTGATAATTTTTAGACTTTGCTCACTTTTTAATTTTTGATTTATCATTTTGATTTTTGCCTGCCCCGTAGCATCCCGAAGGGATTGCTTCGGGGATTGTCCTGAGACCTTTCGCTGGGAAAATTTTGAGAGTAAATCGGGTATGTCA
>CAYVCK010000009.1:0-16832 GCA_964450195.1 uncultured Gammaproteobacteria bacterium | reverse complement strand
GATTTTTGATTTTTGATTTTTCCTTGGTAGGAGTTAACGTTTTGTCCCAGCAAAACAATCATCTTATATTTTCTTTTTATTAACTCTTTTACTTCGCAAATAATTTTTCCTAATGGTCGAGAAATTTCTCGTCCTCTGGTATAAGGAACAACACAATAAGCGCAAAGATTATTACAACCAGTCATAATTGGCACATAGGCGATGGGAAAGGTCGAATATTTTGGTCTTATGTCCAGATATTCTCCAATTTCCAATTTCCAATTTCTAATTCCAAGCAATTTTGGCAATTTATTTAGATCTTTAATATCAAAAATCAAATCAACTTTATCTTGAAGATTTTTTCTATCTTTCTCCAGTAGACAGCCAGTTAAGATAATTTTTTGGTTTTTTATTTGTGTTTTTGGTTTTTTGTTTTTTATATTTAATATTAGACCGTAGACACGGTCTATGGCCGATTGTCGCACCGAACAAACATTTATAATAATCAAATCAGCCTTTTCTTTTTTGGGAGTAGGCGAGTAGCCGATTTTTTCCAAAACCGCGGCTAGCCATTCACTATTAGACTTATTCATTTGACATCCGTAAGTAATGATATAATATCTCATAATATTTTATTTATTTGCCCCGTGAATTTTGCGAAGCAAAATTTTTACGGGGTTCATCCTTACCCCGTTAAATTTTAGAAGTAAAATTTTTTACGGGGTGGCAGCCATGGGTGATAATGTGATATTTCATAGATTAAATTTTATCAAAAATTTCAAAAAATAAAAATAAAAACCTCAATGTGTTAACACATTAGTTTTTCTTAAATTGGTGACAGTCACTTCTTAATAGAGTAAACTATCGAGAATAGAGTAAACTATCGAGAAACGTTCTCAATAGTCTAGTTTCAATAGTTTCTTATTAGTTTCTTATTCTAATATTCTTGAGAATATGAGAATAGTTTATTTGACTTGGTTTTCGGAAGTCGGGACTCCGAAGGTAAAAAATACACGGCTTGCCCCGTTAGAAGTTCAACAATCGCTTTTCTTTTATCAATAATTATTAAGGCGAAGCCGAGACTGATCGTCTTAAACTTTCTAATTCGTTAAATCAGCGTAAAACTTCTATGACGGGGCTCGATATTAAGTTTGAAATATAATCAGCACCAATAAATACTTTTAAAAGGCGGGACTGTCCCCGGTTTTATATTCTCCTAATTTTTTGTTGGCCCAAAATTTGTTTTAAAACTGTTCCAATATTCGCGCGAATAGGAGGATCGGACTCCTAGTTCTTCTTTAATTTCTCTAATTGCTGCTCTTTCAGCAGTTTCATTGATTCCAATTAAACCGCCAGGCAAAGCTCACCAACCTTAATAGGGTTCAGCCGCTCTCTTAATTAAGAGTATTTGGTTGTTTTTAATTAAAATTACTGCGATACTAACGCCAATATAATCTTTTCCCCGGATCATAAATTATTTTTAATTTCTTTCAAAATTTTATTGATAAATTGTTTTTTAGTCATTCTTTTGATAACATTTCCTCGCATTCGCACATTTAAAGTTTTGTCTTTCATTTCTTTATCACCGATGACTAAGATATAAGGGATTTTTTGGTTTTCGGCTTTGCGGACTTTGTAAGGAATGGTTTCACGGGCTTCGTCTGACCAAACTCGTAATCCTAAACTCTCAAATTCTTTAGCTAATTTTTTAGTATATCTCCAATGGGCTTTACCAACTGGCGCCAAATAAATTTGAATAGGTGAGAGCCAAACCGGAAAAGCGCCAGCATAAAGTTCAATTAAACAGCCGAAAAATCTTTCCATTGCCCCAAGAACCGTGCGATGAATCATCACTGGCTGGATTTTTTTGCCTCGCTGGTCAATATAATAAAGATTAAATCTTTCGGGAAAATTAAAATCAACCTGAATCGTTGGTCCCTGCCAAGCCCGGCCCAATGAATCGACAGTTTTAATATCAATTTTCGGTCCGTAAAAGACACCTTCACCTGGATCAATTTGATATTTAACTTTGGTTTTTTCTAAAGCATTTTTTAAGGCCTTAGTTGCTTTCTCCCACATTTCTTTTGAGCCGATTGATTTTTCTGGTCGGGTTGAAAGCATAACTTGACAATTCTTGAAGCCAAAAGTTTTCATCATAAAAATGGAAAGTTTCAGAACACCAATAATTTCTTTTTTTAATTGGGCTTGAGTACAAAAGAGATGAGCGTCGTCTTGGGTAAAACCACGGACTCTAACTAAGCCATGCAAAACGCCTGAACGCTCGTAACGATAAACCGTGCCTAACTCAGCATATCGCAGCGGTAGATCACGATAACTGCGAATTTGCGATTGATAAATCAAAATATGAAAAGGACAATTCATTGGTTTTAAAAGATAATCCTCATTTTCAATTTTAATCGGCGGATAGAGGTTTTCCCGATAAAATTCCCAATGACCAGATTTTTTCCAGGGGTCTAATTTCCCAATATGGGGTGAGTAAACTAATTGATAGCCCCCCTTTTTATGTTCTTCTCCCCAAAAGTCTTCGATAATTCTTCGGATAATGGCACCTCTTGGATGCCAAAGTACTAAACCAGAACCTAACTCTTCTGAAATACTGTAAAGATCTAAATTTTTACCAATTTCCCGATGATCTCTTTTTTCCGCTTCTTCTAAATTTTTTAGATATTGATTTAATTCTTTCTGGCTGGCGAAAGCCGTGCCATAAATTCTTTGGAGCATTTTATTTTTTTCATCACCTCGCCAATAAGCACCAGCAATTTTTAGAAGTTTAAAGGCCTTGATTTCTTTGGTTGATTTTAAATGTGGCCCACGACAAAGATCAATAAAATTACCTAACTGATAAATCGTCACTGTTTTTTCTTGCGAACACTGAATCTCTGAATTATTCTGAAACTCTGAAAATTTCTGTGTTTCTGTGGCTGCAGGTTTCTTATCTTTAATTCTCGTTGTACCCATCTTTTTGATATCTTCCAACAACTCTAGTTTATAGGGTTGATTGAGTTTTTTAAACAATATTATTGCTTCTTCTAAAGAAATTTCTTTTTTTTCGAATTTTAAATCTTTTTTGACTAATTCTTTCATCTTCTTTTCTATCTTTAATAAATCACTTTCAGTGATCGCTGATTTAAGCTGATTTCTACGCTGATTTACGCTGATATCCGCGTTTATCTGCGTCTTTAATCTGCGTTCATCTGCGTCAAGATCGAAATCGTAGTAGAAGCCATTTTCAATGACTGGGCCAATGCCAAATTTGACACCAGGAAAAAGTTCCTGAACAGCCGCGGCCATTAAATGGCTAGTTGAATGGCGCAAGATTTCAATCTTCTTTTCCTTATTCATATATTTCTATTAATTATCTATAAATCTTTTGCGATATTTGTAGATATTTATTGTTCTATTTTGCTTTAATCTTAATAATAATTCTTTTTTCCGAATCTGGCGCCTTTTTTAGAAAAAAGGGCGAGAATGTAACCTTAACATTATCTACCCCCTCAATGGTTGATAAATAGTTTTTAATTGCTCTCGGGGTTAGGCCGAAGAACTTATTTTTGTTTAATTTTTCTGATTGCGAACTCAAAATAGCCTGGCCGGCTAAATATAATTCAAAGACAGCATTTTGCTTTTCCGGATCATAGCTTTTAATCCGATAGGTAAACGTTTTTGAATTGATCTTGAGAATTTCTTGATCCGGCGGCAGCTTTTTGGCCAACTCTTCTTCGGCTTGGGATAGAAGACTTTGTTCTCGGACGAGAATGGCCGTAGTTTTGAGCGTCATTTTAGCCGTAAAAGAATCTTTTTCCTCATCGGCCTTAACATCAGGAACAAAAGAAACAATTTCTGGCTGGATGACAATTTTATCAACAATTGGCGAAGAAAATTTTTGCTTTAATTCATCTAAATTTTGCTTCAATAATTTTTCTTTAAGTAAATCACGCGCCTCATCAATATCTTTTTGCATGACAATACCCGCCCTTTTTACGCCCCCGGTCATCAGGGTTTTACTTTCAGCATAAATCTTCTTTTGTAGAAGTGGAGAAAGGCCGGGGATAGTAAAAGTGGTTGGACCTATTTCGTACTTTTCGCCAGGTTTATCAGCCTTAACGGTTGTTTTCAATTTCTGCTGGGCTGGCACATTAACCCGATTGGTTAGGCGAAAGATAAGACCGTCTGGAGAGAGAATCCTGGTGTTAGCCACTAAAACTTGTCCTTGGTTTGAATCATTGACAATTATTACTTCGCCAAGAGCATAATCTTCCATAGTCACTAGGCTTTTAGGAGCAAATGTTTCTTCGCCTATTGCTTCGACGCTAATAATCTGGCCGTTCAAGGTCTTAGTAAATGTTCCTTCAATATCAAGGGATTTGGCAGTTATTAAAATTGTCACCCTTTGAGATCCTTTAAATAAACCAAAAATAGTCAGGATTACTAAAATAATAGTCAGGGCAATAAAAGTCCGAGCAATTTTTGATTGAGGTGCGATGAACATAAAGATAAATCTCAAAACTCAAATGTCAAAAGTACAACTTTATATTTTATTTTAATAGAAAAACAGAAAATGTCTAATGGCGCGATTTAATTTCTTGAACAGATTCGGCAATAATTTTCAATACTCCTTCTTTATCTGTTGGTCGGCCGGTAATAAACACAACATTTTTTGCTTGCCAAATCTGCGGATTGGTTGTAAATAGATTTGGGAAAACAATGGCTTCAATGTTTCCAGTCGTGTCTTCTATTCTAACAAAAAGCATTGTTTCGTGATTGGCGGTATTGATTTTTTTGATTTTGGTAATAATGCCATTGATGATTACTGAAGACGAATGAGGTAAAATTTTGTTGATTGGCGTAATGAATTTCCCCGGCGATGAAAATGTCTCCATTGGATGTCCGGAAATAAAAAGGCCGAGTAATTCTTTTTCCCAAAACAGTCTTTGTTCAACAGTAGCCGGCGGTTTATCTTGCAGGTGCAAAGAAAATTTTTGGCTACCAAACAGAGTAACTTGACCATTCTTTTTGGCCTTATGAGATTGTCTGGCAAAATCCAAAAGTGTTTCCAGGTTGCCAAGCAATTTTCCTCTTTCGGCTAGATTGTCAAAGGCTCCGGCTTTAATTAAGCTTTCTAATGATTTTTTATTCAAATCTTTGGAGTTAACTCTGGTTAAAAAGTCTTCGATGCCCTGAAAAACACCGTTATTTTTGCGTTCTTGGAGGATGGTTGCCACGATATTTTCGCCCACATTTTTAATGGCTAAAAGTCCGAAGCGAATTTTGATTCCAGGCAGTGGTTCATCGCTGAGATTTTTGGTGATAACAGTAAAACTCTGATCACTTTCGTTAATATCAGGAGACAAAACCTCGATTCCTAATCTTTCGCATTCTTCAACTTCAATGGCGATCCGATCAACGTCCCCCTGGTCAGAACTAAGAAGAGCAGCCATAAATTCGGCCGGATAATTTGCTTTGAGATAAGCAGTTTGATAGGCAATGGTGGCATAACAGGTGGCATGGCTTTTATTAAACCCATAGCCGGCAAATGGTTCAATAAAGGAAAAGATTTTTTCAGCTATTTCTTTGGGAATCTTGTTTTTTTCACAACCCTTAATAAATTTTTCTTTTTGTTCTTGAAGTAAGTGAGGGATTTTTTTACCGACTGCTTTCCTTAAGACATCAGCCTCAGATAAAGTAAAGCCGGCTAAATCTCTAGCAATTTCTAAAAGTTGCTCTTGATAGACAGCCACCCCATAGGTTTTTTCTAGAATTGGATTAAGCTTGTTATGAAGATATTTTGGTCTTTTTTTCTTGTGTTTGTTGACGATGTATTCAGGAATCAATTCCATTGGACCAGGCCGATAAAGAGCGACCATGGCAATAATATCTTCTAAGTTTGTTGGTTTAAGTTCTTTCAAACGCTTTCTCATCCCCTCGCTTTCTAACTGAAAGACACCTGTTGTTTCGCCGCTCCGGAGCAGCGCCAATGTTTTTTTATCATCAAAAGAGATTTTGTCGATTTCTATTGATATGCTTTTAGTTTGTTTAATCAATTTGATCGCTTGTTCAATAATAGTTAAATTTTTAAGCCCAAGGATATCTATTTTGAGAAGACCCAGATCTTCAATAGAATGCATTTCATATTGTGTAATAATGGTTTTTTCTAATCCTGAGACATCGTATTGAATTGGCAGATAATCGGTTAATGGTTCAGGGGTGATAACTAAACCGCAGGCATGTCTTGAGGCGTGTCTAACCACTCCTTCCAATTTTTCGGCATTATCGATAATGGCTTTTACATCTTTATTAGTTTCATAAAAAATTCTTAATTCAGTCACCTGAGTTAAGGCGGTCTTTAAATCGAGAGTAGCTGGGATCATTTTAGCTAATTTGTCACAGAAATTGTATGGATAGCCAAGCACCCGACCGACGTCTCGAACCGCGGCCCTTGCTCCCATTGTGCCAAAAGTAATAATTTGAGCGACATGATCACGGCCGTATTTATTTTCGATATAACGGACAACTTCATCACGGCGGTTGTCAGCAAAATCTAGATCAATATCTGGTGGCGAGATGCGGTCTGGATTAATAAATCGTTCAAAGACTAAATCGTATTTTAACGGATTAATAGTGGTAATGCCCAGCGCGTAAGAAACTAGTGAACCGGCCGCACTCCCTCGGCCTGGACCAATCAGAATATTATTTTTTCTTGCCTCTTGGACGAAGTCTTGAGTAATTAAGAAATAGGTGGCAAAACCAGTCTTTTTAATGACCGCTAGTTCATAATTTAGACGCTCGACCGCTTCTTTGTCTTTTTTGGGAAAGTATTGAGGAAATCGCTCCCAGCAGAGTTTTTCTAAATATTCGTCAGGGGTCAGGTTTTCTGGGGTCGGGAAGGGAGGCAGTTTTATTCTGCCCAATTCAAGTTCAAGATTGCACTCTTCAACAATTTTTTGGGTATTTGAAAGAGCCTCTGGCCACCGAGAAAATGACTTTTCCATTTGTTCTTGAGAGCGAAACGAGAAATCGTCATCAAGCATACAGAGTCTCTGGCGGTCAGATTTCATTTTTTTTGTTTGTAAACAAAGTAAAATATCTTGAGTTTCTGCATCATCTCTGCTGAGATAGTGGATGTCATTAGTAGCTATCAAGGGAACGCCGAATTTTTCACTAAATTCGTAGAGTTTTTTATTAACGACTGCTTGAGCCGCCAGGTCAGGATGATCTTGAACTTCTAAATAAAAATCATCGCCAAAAATTTTTTGATATTCTCGGATTAGACTTTGCGCCTTTTCGTTTTGGCCGGCCATAATCGCTCGGGGAATTTCTCCCTGTAGACAAGCCGTTAGAGCAATTAAGCCGCGAGAATATTGGCAAAGAGTTTTTTTGTCAATTCTCGGTTTATAATAAAAGCCCATCAGATGGGCAATGGTGACAAGTTTAATCAGATTTTTGTACCCCTCAATATTTTTTACTAAAAGAACTAAATGAAAGGGCTTGTCGTCAATTTTTGGTCTTTTTTCCCGTAAACTGTTCGGCGCCAGATAAACCTCAGAGCCAATAATAGGTTTAATATTATTTGCTTTTGCTTTTTTGTAGAATTCAATTACTCCATACATCACGCCATGATCTGTTAAGGCTAAGGCCGCCATTTTCTCTTTTTTTGCTTTTTCAATCAATTCATCTATTTTCGGTAATCCATCAAGTAAACTATAATGCGAGTGGACATGGAGATGAGTAAACATACCAAAATTATTTAAAAATTTGAGTTTGAAAAACGACCTGCCCGCAATCGCCTTACACTTGATTGATTTTTATAGAACCTACTTACATGATAGACTTACTTTAATAGAAAAGACCGTCAGTAGAAATCGGCTCAAACGTATGGCAGGCGGGAAAATTTTTAATTATAATTTTGCGTACCCCCTCACTCAGAAATAAGATGATTTATTTAAAGAAAATTAGTGTTTTTTATCTTTGAATTCCAACTTCTATAAACTTTTCTTTAACCAGCATTTTTTGAGAAAAATGCTGGGAGTGAGGGGGTAACGATTTTGTAACTGGAAAATCTTCGCCCTACGGGCTCGAGTTTTTCAGACAAAATCGTTATTCTTCTTTTTCCTCTTTTCCCTTGCGACGTTCTCTAATAAATGAAATAACTTCTTTAGTTCCCTGAACGAACAGTGCGATTAGTGAAGAGATTTTAATTTTTTCTCGCAAGGTATCAAGACTGTTTTCTGTTTTTTTGATGAGCCTAGCAAAACGATTAAGTACAACCAACCAGAAGATTGAGAGGAGCAAAACAGCCAGGGCGATAATTATGAAAGTGATGCTAGCGGTGTAGAAAAACAAATTTTGGGCAAACATAATAAAAAATCAAAATTCAAAATCTTTATATTTTTTAGACCTTTTAATTTGTTGTTTTATAAAAGAATTATACCAGGTAAAACAAGTTTGCCAATGTTGATAAGTTCTGCTACAATAGTGCTATGATTCCAGAAAATAATTGGTTTAAGGAAGTTAAGTTGATTCATTGGTTTTTTACCCATCGACGTTTTTTCAAGCGCCTTTTTATCTTATTGCTGACTATTTTTAATCTGGTTGTCTGGAGCATTTTTTTCTATCATCTGATTTTATACATTATTTATACCCCGGCTTATCAGGCAATGCTGGTTGAGTTAACAAAAGAGAGAATAGATTGGATCGCCTATCACCAATTAATCGCTCCCAGTCCGTTGGCGGTGAGTAATGAAAATGTTATTTTTTTGGGACCGGAGACTGGTCGGGGCGGTCGTTATAGTTTTGTCGCTGAGATCGAAAATCCTAACGAGAGATGGTTTGTGAGAAGATTAGTCTACCAGTTTGTCTGGTCTGGTGGAGAGTCGCGATTAAAAGATTCTTTTTTATTACCCGGTGAAAAGACCTATTTGTTTTCCTTAAATGAATTTTCAGTCGTCCCACCTCTTGATTTAAAACTTGAGATTAGAAATATTAGTTGGCAGCGGGCCGGTCTTGATCAGCGCCAAAAAATAAGTTTATTAAAAGAACTTTCCTTCCGGGTCATAAAATTTGTCCCGAGCTTTGAGAAAGAAAGTAGAATTATTCCTCCCTCCCTTCAGCTCGAGGCAAATAATTCTTCCGCTTATAATTTTCGAGAGGTCGAAGTGGTTATCGCTGCTTATCAAGGTAAAAGGATTGTTGGCCTTGAGCGCTCATTAATTAGAGTCTGGCGCCGAGGAGAGAAAAGAGATCTTAACTTGAATTTTGTGGCGCGGATTGACTTTGTTACAGAAATTGTTGTTGTGCCGCGAATCAATTTTTTAGAGCCCGAGATTTTTCAACCCTAAAGATGGTTTAGAATTTATTTTGAATTTAGGATTTTGAATTTGAAAATTGTTTAGTCCCTAGGTCGCCAGAAGCGACCGGGACCCCGGTGCTTCCGTGCCCAGGAAAAATTAGGGTTAGAAATTAGAAATTTAAAATTAGATATGTTTAGTTTTTTATTTTTTCGTCATTTTCGTCAAATTGATTGGCTGCTTTTAATTCTTGTTTTCCTTTTGGTTGTTTTTGGATTGATTGCTCAGTACAGTTTGTCTTTAGGCGCCGGTGGCAGAATGGTTGATTTTGTTAAGCAATTAATCGTCACCATCTTTGGCTTTCTCCTTATTGTTGTTTTGATTGCTTTTGACTTTCGTTTATTAAAACCCTTGGCTCTTCTGCTCTATTTTTTGACCATGATCATGCTTATTTTGGTTTTATTATTTGGTCAGAGCTTCCGCGGGGTAAAGGGCTGGCTTGGCTGGGCAGGATTTCAATTTCAAGTCGTGGAGATAGCCAAAATAGCCATCATTATTGTTTTGGCTAGGCTTTGGCAAACAACTTCTCGGTCAGTTTATTTTTGGTCGGCTATCAAGAGCCTGCTCTTGATTTTGCCAGTCATAATTTTAGTTTTGCTTCAACCGGATCTTGGTTCAGCTATTGTTCTGTTTTTAATTTGGTTAGGTATGCTACTTTTGGTCGATAATCAGTGGAGACATTACCTTGTTTTGTTGATATTAATAGTTTTAATCATCATTTTTGGTTATTCAGCGATTCTTAAGGATTATCAAAAAGAGAGGATTCTGGTTTATCTTGATCCGGGTCGGGATCCTTTTGGTCAAGAGTATCAAATCAACCAAGCCAAAATAGCTCTTGGCTCGGGCCGATTGTTTGGCCGCGGGTTTGGTTATGGCACGCAAAGCCAGCTTCGATTTTTGCCGGCCAGAAAAACCGACTTTATTTTTGCGGTCATCGGAGAAGAATTTGGTTTTGTTGGTTCTTTTTTGGTCCTGATTTTGTTTTTTTTGTTTTTTAGAAGGGTTATTCGTTTCTTGGTTACGATTTATGATAATTTTGGCCGGCTGGTCGTTTCCGGGATTTTAATAAACATTTTTATCCATCTTTTTTTTAACATCAGCGTGAACCTCGGCTTGCTGCCGGTCGTTGGCCTGCCCTTACCTTTTATAAGTTATGGAGGCAGTGCTTTAATTGTTAATTTGTTTTCAATAGGTTTGATAGAAAGTGTTATTGTTAATCAAGCCTTGGCAAGAAAAGTAGGAGAGGTATAATTATAAAACTTAAAACTCAAAACGCAAAACGCAAAACTCAAATGTCAAAACTACTAAATCTTAAATTATATAATCTATATAATCTATGTTTGAACTTAAGGTTTTTTTAAGAGATATTAAGGCAAAAGCAAAACAGCGTCGGCGTCTGGGTTTTATTCCCGGCATTATTTATGGTCACCAGATTAAGAATCTACTCGTCGAGGTGCCAACTAAGGATTTTCAAAAAGTTTATCATCAGGCAGGAGAAAGTACGCTTTTAACTTTAAAGATTGAGAAGGGAAAGCCAAGGCAGGTCTTAATTCACGGGGTACAAACTCATCCTCTTACTGACGCGATAGAGCATGTTGATTTTTACCAAGTAAAAGCTGATGAGAAGGTTTTTTTAGAGATCGGACTTCGCTTGATTGGTGTTCCTCCAGCTGTTCAAGAAAAGGGTGGCATTTTGGTAACACCGCTTAATAAATTAAAGGTTGAATGTTTGCCAGCTGATTTAGTCCATGAAGTTGAGGTTGATTTAAGCTCTTTGAGAGAGATCAATGAGATGATTAGAGTCAAAGATCTGAAGGTTTCTTCTAAAATTCGTGTTCTTAACAATCCTGAAGAGGTGGTGGCGGTCATTGAAGCACTGAGGGTTGAAGAAAAGGAAAAACCAGAAGAGGTGCCAGTAATAACACCAGAAGAGAAGGTAACAGCGGAGAAGGGGCTGGAAAAGGGGGGAACCGAAAAAGCGGTCACTGAAAAAACAGAGAAATAATGTACATCTCTTTTTTTTGATTTATGCCTAAAGTAGTCTGGATAAAAATAGGTCTTATTGGTTTGCTTTTTATTTTTGTTTTTAGTGGTTGTCAGGTTAGAAAAAAAGAGCCTCAGCTCGAGACAGTCCAGCCGGACAAAAA
The DNA here is from genome assembly GCA_964450195.1 of uncultured Gammaproteobacteria bacterium. Classification (GTDB taxonomy): domain Bacteria; phylum Patescibacteriota; class Patescibacteriia; order UBA2591; family CALHIP01; genus CAYVCK01. The sequence goes on along the minus strand of CAYVCK010000009.1, from coordinate 5,341 downwards.
TATTCCTTACGAAATTATTGAGCCAACCGCCTTTCGCCTTTTAGATGGCCAGGCCGTACCAATCGGCCAAGAATCTTTTTTGCCTGTTGTTTTAGTGGTTGATAATTTATTAGGCGCTGTTTCTTTGATTGGATTAGAATCGTCAGCCATTATTTACGAAATACCAGTTGAGGGTGGTTTAACGAGATTGATGGCAATTTTTGATTATCAGGATTTATCTTCTAAGGTAGGTCCGGTTCGTTCAGCCAGGCCAGCTTTTGCTGAGATTACTCAGGAGTACAAAGCGATTTTTATTCACGCTGGCGGTAGCCCTGAGGTTTTGGAGAAAATAAAAAAGGGCTTTTATAAAATTTATGATTTAGATGAAATTAGCTGGCAGGGTTTTTATTTTAGACGCGATTATAATTTACCACGACCCCATAATCTTTATATTGAGAAGGTGGCCGTTGAAAAATTCGTTGAAGATAAAAAGATTAATCTTAAGGCCGATTTTACTCCTTGGCCATTTAGTCAATCTTTAGAATTATCAGGCCGGGCTTCAGAAAAAATAAAAATTAAATTTTCAGCCAATTATTCTGTAGTTTGGCAATATAATCTGGAAAGTAAGGTCTATAATCTTTGGCAAAACAATAAATTGCTTGAAGGAATTAATATTAATAATTTAATAATTCAATATACGGATATTAGTATTATTGATCAGGAAGGGCGAAGGAGAATCCGTTTAACAGGTGAAGGTAGGGTTTTAATTTGTCAACAAGGGATTTGCCAGGAGGGGAGATGGAAAAAAGAATTGGGCCGGACAAGATTTTATAACCAAGCCGGCGAAGAAATTAAACTTTTGCCGGGCAAAACTTGGCTGAGTATTGTTTCGGATAAAATGGCAGTGAGTTATTAAGTGATTTGTATAAAATTATAAAACGAAGTTTTAATAATTTTATTAACAAATCCTTAACCCCGCACCAATCTAAGAGCGAGGTCGTTGTTTAAAATTTAATAGAAGCCGAGTCACATTTATCGTGACAAAGGTATGTCCTGTGGAAAGAATTATCAAATTTAATATTAGTTATCTTCGAGATTTGGCGCCTGGGTCAAAACTAAAATAATACTAATAAAATCTATAAATGGCTTAATAAAGCCATTTTTTAACTATTGACCCCATATAAAATTCTAACTTAAAAATATTTTCCATTTTTGATGTATAATTTATTTATAGTTCATTTTTCCGCTTTAATAGAAGATTTTTACGGGGTTGACAAAATTTTGAAAATGTGATAGGATATTAATAGAAAATAAGATAGTTTTTTGAAAATCTTATTGGTAAAGCCGCGCCAAAATGTCAGAAACATTGATCACCGCAACTAAAGGTCAGAGAAAACAAATTATCAGATTCGTAGAGGACGGGCTTGACGCCATTACTCTCAGTAAGGATGGTGCCCAACGCGTTATCAAAAAAGGCAATGAAATGCGGAAGCAATTTCAAGGGTTGATTCGCGAACTGGCTGGTGAACGTTACGTCGACGAGGAAGTTGAGTCCAACTACGGGTATTTCTCGGGCTACAAGCCTAAGGGTATCATTGAGCAGACCAACATCTTGCGTCAGTTCTTCCCGGGCATCGGCTCCGCCGATGAGAAGTTGGCCGAACAGCCGCTTCCTCCGAACGCCGAAGGGTGGTTCGCCATTCCAAGGTGGGAAAAGATTGCCCCGACCTACGGCGAAGCAGTCGGCAAAGGTGCTGGCCATGATCAGCCAGACCCGCAGCGGCAAGTTCTACAACTGTCGCCAGCTCGGTCCGCAGTACCTGCGTCAGTTGGCTCGCACGGAGAAGTTCTTCCGCGAGTTCGCCGAAGCGCAGAGCAGTCCGGACATCCTGATTGTTCCCGTCCAGTTCGGCAAGCGTCATGCGGGCCGTTCGGTCCGTCGGGCGCGCGAAGTGATGAACGCCAGCGAGTTCGGTCTTGGCGCCTTCGCGGTCGGGATTATGCTCCTGACACATCCGGAACGTCTCCAGCACTACAACGATCTCTGGATCGATTGTGCCGGAGACGAGTTCGCGCCGGATGCCGATGGTAATTTCTCGCACGCTCCGTACTTCCTCTTCCACAAAGGCAAGGTCATGTTCAACTCCAGCAATGTCGCCAATGCCTACGAGTACTTTGGCTCTGCTTCCGGCTTCCTGCCGCAGTTGGTTGAATCCTGATGTCTTGACCTCTTGAACTTTTGGATTTCTTGATCCTTGAGTTCGCGGCAAAATATCCAAAGGATCTATCCGTTAAATGGATGGTTAGACCCTTTCACTTTTTAATACACAAGATGAGATACATAGGGAACATCCCAAAGATACCAAAATTCCAAAGATACCAAAATTGGTGGCTCTGTATCGGAGGCTCTTTTCTATGTGTAAAACATGGCTAATAGCCCTGTTTGTGTTGCCTGGATATTCTTATCAAAAGCGATATCGAATATTATAATAAATTAAAAGTCTGAATAATCTCTTCTAAATCACCATCCATAATTTCAGTCAAATTGTGCCAAGATTTATTAAGACGGTGGTCGGTGATTCGATTTTGGGGAAAATTGTAAGTGCGAATTTTGTCAGCCCTTTCGGCTTTTTTTATTTGGGCTTTTCTAGTTTGACTTATTTCTTTTTGTTTTTTTTCTTCTTCCCTTGCCAATAGTCTTGAACGCAAAATTTTAAGGGCTTTTTCTTTGTTCCGCGCCTGCGATCTCTCCTCCTGACAAGAGACGACTAAACCAGTTGGTAGGTGGGTAATTCTGACCGCGCTTTCTACTTTTTGGACATTTTGTCCGCCTTTGCCCGAAGAACGGAAGGTATCAATTTCTAAATCTTCTGGGTTAATTTTGATTTCGGTTTCAGTCGCTTCTGGTAAAATTGCCACTGAAGCAGTAGAAGTATGAATTCGACCGGATTTTTCTGTCACTGGAATCCTTTGCACCCGATGAACGCCGGCTTCATTTTTTAAATCTGGCCAGACATTTTTGCCAGAAATCCTAAAAATTACTTCTTTAAAACCACCGATACCAGTACGATTAGTGGAAAATAATTCTGTTGTCCAACCATTTCTTTCGGCAAATCTTGAATACATTCTAAATAAATCAGCGGCAAAAAGAGCCGCTTCTTCGCCGCCAGTCCCAGCCCGAATTTCGATAATAACATTTTTATCCTTGTCCTCCGAAGCCTTAGCGAAGGAGGATTCTAATTCTCTCCTTTCTTTCTTTAATTTTTCTAATTCTTTTTCGGCTAAAACTAGTAATTCTTCATCGCGATCTTCTTTTAAAATTTTTTCTGTTTCTCTGATTTCTTTTTCAATCTTTTCAATTTTTTCTAAAACAACTAATTCCTTTTTAATTTTTTGATATTCTTTTTGACTGGCGCCAAATTTTTCAGGGAAATTAAAAATTTGAGGATCTTGTAGATCTCTTTTCAATGCTTTTAGTTTATTTTTTAATTCCCGAATGTCCATAATGCTAAATAATGCTAATATACGAATTACATGCTAATCTACGAACTGCCAATAGAATACATTCGCAGTTCGCATTATTAGCATATCATTTGTAGATTTGCATTATATAATTTATTTCTTTTTGCTTTTCTTTTTTTCCATTTCTTTTTTCTTTTCCAATCTTTTCTTAAATTTTTCTATCCGGCCGCTAGTGTCAATCAATTTATGTTGACCGGTATAGAAAGGGTGACATTTAGCACAGATTTCAATATGCATTTCTGACACTGTTGAACCAGTGGTGATAATATTACCGCAGGCGCAAATAATTTTTGCTTTGGGGTAAGGATAATAAATAATTTTATCTATTTTTTTCATATTAAATTGAATAGATTCTTTAATATAAAAATGAGAAAGTGATTTAAAATATCTAATTTCTAATTAATCTAATTTCCAATCAATATCTAATTTCTAAATGCCTAATGTCTAAAGGTTCGATCATTGGAAATTTAGATTTGATTAGGCATTAGAAATTGGTAATTAGAAATTCTTAGTATATTATACACAACTTGCTGTTTTTGACAAGTCTTTTGAATATGGTATACTTTTTTTATAATTTAATCATCTAGTAATTAATCATTTAACTTTATGGTTAAAGTCCCTTCAATTCTCGATTTATTTAAAGCCGGCGTCCATTTTGGCCATCGGGCAAGTAAAAGCCATCCCAAAATGCTTCCTTTTATTTATACGACCAAAAACAATACTCACTTGATTGATTTAGAAAAGACTCGAGAAAGGTTGAAACAATCTCTTGATTTTATTAAAAAATTAATCTCTCATCAACCGAAAGCAGTGATTTTGTTTGTTGGCACCAAGCCTGCCGCGAGACAGATTATTGAAAAATATGCTCAAGAAGTTGTTATGCCTTATATTATCGAACAATGGCTTGGTGGAACACTTACCAATTTTGCGGTAATTCATCAACGGATTGAAGAATACAAAAAAATGCTGAAAGAGAAAGAAGAAGGGGCTTGGGAAAAGTATACAAAAAAAGAAAGTTTGTTACTTGAAAGGAATTTTCAGAAATTAGAAAAATTATTTAAAGGGATTTCTACGCTTGATGCTTTACCAGATGCTCTTTATGTGATAGATATATTAGAAGAATCAACAACTGTTCGGGAAGCTAACAAAAAACAGATACCAGTTATTGCTTTGACCGGAACTAATACCAACCCAGAACAGATTGCTTATCCTATTCCTGGCAATGATGATGGGATTAAATCAATTGAATTGATCACCCAACTGATAGTTGAAACAATTAAAGAGGGGAGAGAGAGTCAAAAACCGGCTCCTAATAGCCAAGAGAAAAAATAGACAGGTCTAGTTAATAATTAAATTTTTGAATCATATTGGCGAGGTGTTTATGACTAATAATTATGCTTTACTTAAAAAACTTCGAGAAAAAACTGGCGCCGGGTTTCAAGACTGTCAAAAAGTTTTAGCAGAAACCAATGGTGATTTAGTCAAAGCCGAAGAAATTTTAAGAAAAAAAGGACAAAAAATTGTCGCGGTGAAATCTGCCCGGCAGACAAAAGCCGGTCTGATTGGTGTTTATCTGCATTCTAATGAGAAAATTGCCGCTTTAGTTGAATTGGGCTGTGAAACAGATTTTGTCGCTCGTCATAGCGAATTTAAAGAATTAGCCCATGATTTAGCTATGCAGGTGGCGGCTATGAACCCCCTATATTTAAAGCCAGAAGATGTTCCGCCGGATATTTTGGAAAAAGAAAAAGAAATTTACCGCGAAGAATTATCCGCCAAAGGCGGATCCGCCTCGGGCGTAAAAAAAGAAAAAAAACCAGCTAAAATTTTAGAAAGAATT
>CAYVCK010000008.1:0-19337 GCA_964450195.1 uncultured Gammaproteobacteria bacterium | reverse complement strand
AACACGGTTTAAAAACAATCAGTCAAGGCAATGTCGGGCGTGGCAGGCGGGCGAAAATACGAAAAATTATCTTTATATAATTTCGTACTTTCGTATGATTTCGTAATTTCGTAGTGTTTTATCTTGGTAAAAAGAACAAAAACCGACTTAGAAGTAAGAGAAACTGTTACCAAAGGTTAGCAATAACAATTTAAATTATAATGTAGTTTAAGTTTATGTATTTTACTTGGTATGGTCAGGATTGTTTTAAGCTCCAGAGCGGAGAGAGGGTGATTATTTGTGATCCTTACGGTCCGAAAAGGATTGGGTTGCGGCGACCATCTCTTAAGGCTGATATTTTTATTTTGGCTGATGAAAACGAAGTGGCTAAATTTAGAGGAGATGGAGGAAACGGTTTTACGATATTCGGTCCGGGCGAATATGAAATCAAAGGGGTTTTTATTTATGGCATCAGAACATTTCAAAAGAAGACTATTTTTTTAATTGAAGTTGAAGGAATGAGAATTGGCTATTTAGGAGAGATTAGTCAGCCACTTCGGCCAGAAGAGATTAAGAATCTGGGCGAACTTGATGTTTTACTTTTACCAGTTGGTGACAAAAAATTGGTTTTTTCACCAGTTCAAGCAAAGGAAATGGTGGAGGTTATTGAGCCGGCCCTAGTGATTCCTTGCTGTTATCGTTTACCGGGTACTAAAATCGAATTTGAACCACTGGAAAAGTTTTCTCGAGAAATGGGACTTAAAGAAGTAGAAAAATTTGATAAGCTTCGTCTAAAGAAAAATGATATTAAACAAGAAAGAACGAGGGTGGTTATTTTGAATTTAGCCTAATTGTAATTTATGTCAGAAATAAGGGTAACAATCAAGGGGACTAAAGAAACATCAATGGGCACAGACCTCAAGTGGTTTGATGAGAAACAGGGTCGGTCCAAGGCCGATCGCCAAAAGAGTTTGAGGGGGGGTAAAATTTCAAAAAACATAGTCTATCTGACCGTGATTATTGTTTTTTTCATTATTTTTATTTTTTGGTTGGAGCATTTTTCAAGAGTAGAAATAAGGCGGACAAAGAGAGAGGATAATCTTTTAGAGAGTTTGAAAAAGGTTTTTTTTGAAGCAGAGAAGGGGTTTCGAGAGAATCTCGCGAATTTTCAACAGCAACTTCAAAAAAACCTCGAAGGAGAGCAAGCTCCCTACGGGGCAGGTAAAAGAATGGAGCAACAAGAAGTCGAGAGAATGAAAGAAAAAATATTAGATATAACAAAATAGGTAGTTTAGGTAATATGAAAATATATGAAAAAGAAAAGTCTGAAGAATAAGGGGAAAGATGAATTAAGAAAAACTTTCTCACCGGTTAAAATTTCTATCGAGAAAGAGGTTCAAGATTCTTATCTCAACTATGCCATGTCAGTCATTGTTTCGCGAGCCCTGCCAGACATTCGCGATGGTCTAAAGCCAGTTCAACGGCGAATTTTATACGCAATGTGGCGGATGGGTTTAAAAGCCGGGGCAAAAAATCGAAAATCAGCCGCTGTGGTTGGCGAAACCTTGGCTAAATTTCACCCTCATGGTGATTCGGCTGTTTACTCCGCTTTAGCCAGAATGGTTCAAAATTTCTCCCTTCGTTATCCTCTGATTGATGGTCAAGGCAATTGGGGTTCAATTGACGGCGATCCGCCAGCCGCCCAAAGATATACAGAATGCCGTCTCAGTAAAATTGCTGAGGAAATGTTAGGAGATATTGAAAAACAAGTGGTTGCTTTTTCGCCGAATTATGATGGGACTTTGCCGGAGCCACAAGTTCTACCAGCTAGATTGCCAAATTTGCTTCTTAACGGCACGATGGGAATTGCGGTTGGCATGGCGACAAATATTCCTCCCCATAATTTAAAAGAAACTGCCAGCGCGATTATTTATTTAATCGATCATCCGGCGGCTGATCTGGAGAGACTTTTTAAAATTCTGCCTGGTCCTGATTTTCCGACTGGCGGTCTGATTTTTGATTCAGAAGAGATCAAGCAAGCTTATGCTTTAGGCAAGGGTTCGATTGTCATTCGGGCTAAAACAGAAATCTTAGAGATAGAATCCGGATCTTGGCAAATCGTTGTCTCTGAACTCCCTTATCAAGTAAATAAAGCCGAACTCTTACAAACAATTGCTCGTTTAAAGAAAGAAAAACGAATTGAAGAAATCAAAAGTATCCGAGATGAGTCAGATAAACAAGGGATTAGAGTGGTCATTGAACTAAAAAAAGGGACAATACCTCAAAAGGTTCAGAATTTGCTTTTTAAACTGACCAACCTGGAAACCTGCTTTTATGTTAATCTGGTGGCTTTAGTTGATGGTCGGCAACCCCGGCTTTTAGATTTGAAGACCATGCTCCAGGAATATATCAAACACCGTCAGGCGGTAATTAAGAAAAGAACGCAATTTGATTTAACTAAAACCAATGAACGTCTGCATATTATTGCCGGACTAAAAATTGCCCTTGATCACATTGATGAAATAATTAAAACCATCAAACGCTCAAAAGACAAAGAGGAAGCAAAGAGAACCCTGATCACTCATTATCATCTTTCAGAAATTCAGGCCATGGCGATTTTAGAGATGAGGCTTCATGAACTTTCTCGTTTAGAGCGAAACAAAGTTGAGGGGGAAATAAAAGATAAACTGAAATTAAAAAGATCTTTGGAGGAAATTTTAGCTGAGCCTAAGAAGATTCTTCTTTTAATCAAGGAAGAGCTGAAAGCCGGGATAGAAAAGTACGGAGATGAGCGAAAGACAATGATTATTGATCAACCTTTAATCGGCTTTAAGGAAGAAGATCTGATTCCTGATAAACCGATTTTGGTCGGCTTGACTCGAGGCGGATATATTAAACGATTTTCTCCGGAAATTTTTCGGGCTCAGGCCCGAGGCGGAAAAGGAATGACCGGCTTTGAAACAAAAGAGCAAGATCTGGTGACTGAACTTATTTCGACTACCAATCATTCAGACCTTTTCTTTTTTACCGATCGGGGTCGAGTTTTTCGAATAAAAACTTATCAAATCCCTGAGGTTTCACGAATAAGCCGTGGACAGGCTTTAGCAAATTTTTTACCCCTTAATTTAGAGGAAAAAGTAACCTGCTCTCTTGCCCGGCCGCTTAAAAAAGAGGCAAAATTTTTCGGGCTGGTAACGAGGACAGGGATGATTAAAAAAATAAAAGCAGAAGATTTTTCAAAAATACGCCAGACAGGTCTCTCTGTAATTAAATTAAAAAAAGGAGACAAGGTAATAGCGGTTAGAATTTTAAACGAAGGCGATGAAATTGTTTTAGTGACCTCCCTTGGTCAATCTTTGAGATTTAAAGAAAAAGATTTGCGAGTCATGGCTAGAAACTCTTATGGAGTTCGAGGCATTAAATTAAAGAAAGAAGATCAGGTAATAGGCGCGGATATTGTTAGATTTCAAATCTCAAAAGACAAAAGTCAAAATTATTTATTGGTTTTAACAGAAAGTGGTTTTGGCAAGTTGAGCCGTCTTGAAAATTATCGACTACAACATCGGGCTGGTTCGGGGATAAAAACCGGCCGGGTCAATGAGAAAACAGGGAAACTGAAAAGCATTATGGTTCTTAATTGGTCAAATTTGCCATTTTATTTTAAAGGTGATCTTTTGATTATAACAAACACTGGTCAGGTTATCAGATTTTTTTTAAAAGAAATTCCTGTTCTTTCCCGATCAACACAGGGGGTAAGGGTAATTCGTTTTAAGGATCCAAAAGATAAAGTCGCTTCAGCCGTTATTGTTTAACTTTCTATTTCCGCTATACTTTATTATAGTAGAAGTTAATTTAGGCTAAATTTTAAGCTAATTTACGCTCATGGCTAAATTATCCAAAATTTTGATTCTCGTCCTTTTACCGCTGCTTATTTTTACTGGTCAGGCTTGTGGAGGCAGACTGACAAAAGGGCCGGCGCCAGTGGTTCTGGAATATTGGCGAATTTCTGGCAATCCGGGAGATTTGAATGGGATAATTGGTAGTTTCCAGGCAAAATTTTCTCATATCCGGATTAACGTCCGTTTAATTGATCCCCAAACATATGAACAAACACTTCTTGAAGCTTGGGCTGAAGATCGGGGTCCGGACATTTTTTCTTTGCCTAATACCTGGTTAGGAAAATATCAAACAAAAATTTTACCGATGCCTGCTTTTATTGAGTTGACGCGTAAATATATGAAGCCAGTTAAGATTTTTGGTCGAATAATTAAAGAAGATGAAGTGGTGGCTAAAGAAAAAATCCCCGGCCTTTCATTTTATGACTTAAAAAGAAATTATGTTGACGTTATTCAGCCAGATATTTATCGGCAGGCACAAATTTGGGGTTTACCCTTGGCTTTAGACACTTTGGTTTTGTATTTTAATCGCGATCTTTTAAATGCGGCTAAAATTGTTGAGCCAGCTAAAACCTGGCAGGATTTTGTTACTCAAGTAAAAACCCTGACGCTTTTTGATCAAGCCGGGAACCTACTTCAATCCGGGACTGCTTTAGGGACTGCTTACAACGTTGAAAATGCGGTTGATATTTTATCTCTGTTAATGTTGCAGAATGGTACCTTAATGGTTGATGCTTCTGGTCGAGCGGCTTTTAATCGGCCAGCCAAAGAGGATCCAACTTATTTTCCAGGAGAGCGGGCTTTAGAGTTTTATTTAAGTTTTGCTGATCCAGAAAAAGAAAATTATAGTTGGCATCATAAAATGGCCAATGATTTAGAGGCTTTTGTTCAGAATAAAATTGCTTATTTTTTTGGTTATTCCTATCATTTGCCAATCATCAAAAGATTGGCGCCGCAAATAAATTTTGATTTAACGCCAATGCCACAAATTGCTGCTTCTTTAAAAGAGAATAATTTTGCCAATTACTCTGTTGAAGTGGTAGCAAAAAAATCACGGTATCCTAAAGAAGCCTGGGCCTTTCTTCTTTATCTGGCTAATCCGGATAATATCAAGCCATATTTAATTACGACTAAACAACCAACCGCTCATCGCAGTTTAGTTGCTTTACAGATGGAGGATCAGGAAATTGCTCCTTTAGTTAGTCAGGTTATGACTGCTCAATCCTGGTATCGGGGCAAAAATTGGCCTTTGGCAGAAAAAGCCATGCGTGATATGATTAATAATGTTGCTGAGGGAAAAAGGACAATAAAAGAATCAATTAACTATTATATTCAAATTATTAATCAGACGATGTAACATCTAAAAATTTCTAAATCCGAATTTCCCGCCAAAGGCGAGGCTCGCCCAAATGGGCGGCTAAACAAATCTAATCTAAAATCCAAATCTCAAAATTCAAAAGTTTTGGATTTAGAATTTTGAATTTAAAATTTATTTAGGATTTAGTGCTTGGGTTTGGCATCTAGGCATCTATCAGTATATTAGCATCGGTTTAATTCGGAGAGATTTTTATATGCGGTCAATCCTTTTAATTATTTTCATCTCGGTTGCTCTAAGTATTCTGGTATTTATGCCTTCTTTAGCTGCCGCCAAAGAGTGGGAGATGATTTGTAGTAAGGGAGACAAGGTTAAATGTAGTGAAATAGATCAAACAAAATTAAAATGCACTTGTTGTAGTAAGCAGGAAGTTGAATGTTATTATGGTGGGCTTTTTGGTGGGAGAATGTCGCCATTCTGTATTTGCTGCGGTGATTGTACTCTGAGCGATGCGCTGGCTTTTGGTTTAAATATCGCAGATTTGATTTTGAAATATTTGGGCGTGGCGGCTTTACTTTTATTTATCTACGGCGGGGTGCGTTGGATTTTTTCTGGCGGCAATCCTGAGGCAATTAGAACTGGCAAAGCAGTGGTGACTGGCGCGGTAACCGGCCTAGCTATTGTTTTAGCTGCTTTTTTGGTTGTCCATACGGTTTTAAAGACAGTAGCACCAGGCTGGGAGAAAGAAATTGAATCAAAAGTAGCTGAATGCACAAAACAGTATGGTGAAAAATATAAATGTATTAGTCAGGGTGATTGTTCGCCGCCGATTTATACCGCTTCTGGGCTTTGCCCAAGCGGTAAAGCTTGTTGTGTGCCAATGGTAGAGACTGAATGTGTAAAGCAGCATGGTAATGAAGGATATGCTTGTCGGCGTCAGAATGAATGTGATCAGCAGACAATTAAACTAAATCTTTGCCCAGGCGGAGCAGATATAGTTTGCTGTAAACCTTCATCATAATAAGTTTTATCATATTAGACCCTTTGCGAAATAATATTTTCTTCGTGTCATTCGGGCGAATTCGTGTCTTAGGGTCGCTATTGAGTGCTTAAAACCGACACGAAAAACCCGAATTAGACACGAATGATCCGAATAAAGTTATTATGCAACAAGTCTATTAATATATTAATATGAAAAAAAAGAATTTTTTAAAAGTTATTTTTAGTCTTTTAGTTTCCCTGATTTTTGTTTTTGGTTTTTTTAGTTTTTTGCCTGCGGCGACCAATAATACCTCGCAAGATTTAACCCTGCCCAACCCTCTTGGGATGACAGATATTTCCTTGTTGGCTGGTCGGATTATTAAGGCAGTGCTTGGTTTGGTCGGTGTTTTTGCTTTGGTAATGTTTATTTATGGTGGGATTTTATGGATGAGCTCTAGCGGCAGTGAGGAAAAAATTAAAAAAGGTAAAGAGACCCTGGTTTGGGCTGTGCTTGGTCTGGCTTTGATTTTTTTCAGTTATGCGATTTTAGAATTTTTGTTCCAGGTTTTAAGAAAAACTCAATAATAGAAATAGCCTGTGGATAAGTAAATTGACAAAATTTATATTTTAATTTATTCTTTTCTTAAAGGTCGATTGAGGAGAGGAATCGTTTCCAAAGACGATTTTTGAGGAAAATTATGAAAAAATATTTAGCCTTAGGCATTCTTTTAGCCCTAATGGTGCCAGCCGTAGTTTTGGCTCAAGCAAACTGGATGCAGGGTATGGAGACTTTTCAGAACGTGACTGGTTTAGGTAATGTGCCTCTGCCGGTGGCAATCGCTCGAATTGTGAAGATTATCCTTTCTTTCTTGGGTTTGATTGCCGTGGTGATTATTATTATCGGCGGCTTTCAGTGGATGACTTCAGGCGGTAATGAAGAGAAAATTGGTGGGGCAAAAAAATTAATGGGCGCTGGCATTGTCGGCTTAGCTATTGTTGTTCTTGCTTATGCAATTACCACCTTTATTGTGAGCGCTCTCTATCAGGTAGGAGGCACTGCTTAGTGAAAATGTTTACCCTTCACTTTTAATAAGAGTGTAGGGGGCCTATGTTAGTAAATTGAGTGGAGAGGGCGGTTAGTTGTTAGAAAGATGATCAAAAATAAATTTAATCTCACTGCAACAAGGCATCAAGACAAAAAACAAGCCAACAATCCTTTTCGGGTTATTGGTTTGTTTCTGATTTTATTTTTATTAGTTACGTCCCCTTTAGCTTTTGCCCAAGAACAAGAATTACAGAAGACAGCTGAAGAAGCCGGTCTGCCCCGGCAAACAAGTATTCCCATCTTAGTTGGCCGGACTATTAGGGTCTTTTTAGGTTTTGCTGGATTGATTTTAGTTATTTTTATTATTTACGGTGGAATTATTTGGATGACTTCAGAAGGCAACGAAGAAAAAATTAAAAAAGCCAAAGGATTGATTCTAAATTCAGTTATTGGTTTAGGGATTATTATTGTTTCGTACGCTATTACGGTTTTCGTAATTGAAGCTTTAAGGGATATAACCAGTGGTGGTGGAGGTAATATTCAGCCATAGAAAAACAAAAATTTAATTTTTCTCTGCATAAGAAAAGATCCCTGTCAACTCAACGGGGATCTTTGTTTTCTGTCGGACCGGACCTACCGGATAGTGTAGATCCAGTCGAATTTTTCACCGCCGGGCAATTGATATTGGCCTTTGATATTATCAATTACCCCGGCTTCGGTAGCCGTTCGAGTCACCAGACCATTTTTATCCAGAAAGTCAACAATAAAGCTAATGTTTCCGCATTGGAGGTGGAAAGTTTTATTTTCGTGGGGCGGAATCTCTATTGTTCCGCTACCTGTTCGTATTCTCACTCTATGGGGAGTGGTGTTAATGATAACACCTCTTTGGAGTAGGGCATTGGCACTTTGAACCGCGAAAATCGAGTCAATTTTTCTTTGATGAGCTAAGCCGGAATCCCACTGGCTTTTGATATTCCAGAGAAGAGCCGAGTCGCTTTTTGTGTTGCCATTGATGCTGCTGAGATAAGCATGCCCATTTTCAATCCCAAAGTTGGCGTGGTAATAACGGCTACAACCGGTCAGGATAATGAAAAGAAGCATTAACAAGTTTTTCATTTTCATCTCCTCCTTTATACCATTATCATAGCAGATTTTAAAAATTTGTCAAGCTTGATTTGGACCAACCTACTCAATTCGGTGACAAAAATCCTATTAATAAAAGTTTGGTCTTCTCTTTTAAATTAGGTCCATCATCAACGAATTTCCAAATCTATTACGAATATACAAATAAATATTCGTAAATTTGGACAGATTCGTACATTCGTTGATTAAATACCTTGGCAAAAAGAACTAAACTAACTTAAAAGCAGGAGGAACTGTTACCAAAATGATTAGCCATTATAAATTTAATCAATCTTTTCAAAAATAAATATTTGATAGGGTAGATAATATTTTTCTTTAGTCAACCGCCATTCATTTTTTAAAAACCATTTAAAAACTAATAAGTCAGGATCTAATCCATAAGCGAGATACTGAACCAAAAAGATTCTTTGATAACCATTAGTTGAGATAGCTAATTTTTCCACATTTTTTTCATCAACCAATTTTTGCCAATTCCTTTTAATAACTCTTAAATCAAAGCTGTCCTGATCGTCTAATGGATAGAATCCTTCAAGAGGCGAATTTCCTTGATAATAATATTTAAAAGTTAAGGCTTCGCAAAAGACATGGACTAATATTTTATCACCAGATTTTTCGTTTTTTTGAATAAATTCTGCTGCTTTATCAGTTTGATAAGAATAGGATAATAGACTGATAAAACTTGGTGAGAGCAAAAAGAAGAAAAAGATAATTAATAAAATAAATACCTTTTTAGGCAAATTAAAATTTTTTATCCCGCGAGCTAAAAGAAGATAAAAGGCTGGCGAAGCAGTGACTAGAAAGATTACTGGTTGATAAAGACCAAGGGTAAAATAGATTACCAAAGGCAGAAAAAGCCATAAGAAAAGGAGAATAGTTTTAGGAGAAAAATCCATTTGGCATTGCCAAATATTAAAACCCCTTTTTGAGCATTTGATAAAATTAACCAAGAGAATAATAATTATTGAAACAGCTAAGAGGCTGTTAATAAGAGAATGAGAAAAAGGAGCCAAGAGATCTTTGAAATTTTCTAAAAAATAAAAAGAAGGCAAAGGCACAGCAAAATACCAGGATTGATTTATATCTGATAAATTTTTTTCAGGTAACCAAAGAAAAAACCAAGGGAGCAAAATAAGAAGAATGATTATTTGGAGAATGAGCCAGCTTTTAGTCTTTAGTTTATTTGGATTTTTCAAGAAACCCAAGCCGGTTTTTTTCTTCAAAAAGAAGAAGATATTAGTTATTAAAAAAACAAACCAACCGGTTAAATGAGTATAGAGAAGAAGAATTAGGCTAATAAGATAGCCCAATGAAGCTAATTTTTTCTTTTCTAAATATTGCCAAAAGAAACAGATTGAGAGAAGAGAGAGCAAAAAGACAAGAGGATAGGGTCTGATTTCCGTAGAAATAAAAACTTGGTATAAAGAAAAAGCAGCAAAAAAGGCAGCCAGCAAACCAACCTTAGTTGAGAATAGATGTTTGCCTAAATAGAAAATCATCCAGAGGCCAGCTAAACCAAAAGCCAAACTCGGCAAACGGATTAACCATTCAGATTGTTGATTAATGATTTTAAGCCAGAAATGGAGGAGAAGATAAAAAAGAGGCGGGTTATTTTCATAAACCATTAAAGATAATAATTCTCTGAGAGGATAATTAGCAAAATGAACACTAAAGACTTCATCAAAACGAAAAGCACCGCGGGTCAGTAGAGCGGTCAAGCGCCAAATAAAAGCCAAGATGGTTATACCTACGAAAACGAGGAAATAATTTTTAGATTTTTTAGTCATCTTAAAAATTTTAATCGCCAAATAGTTTTGAAAAATTCAAAAATTTCTTTGGAGTCAAGTTTTGAACGACCGCGCTGGCGGTCTGAAAAAATAATTGGTGTTTCTTTAATTTTAAGTTTCTTTTTTTCTGCCAGCCAGGTTATTTCTTCAAAAAAAGCATAACCACTGCTTTTTATTTTTAAAAAATTTATTTTTTCCAAAACTTCTTTTTTAAAACACCGATAACCAGAGGTTACATCTTTAGTTTTTAAATTTAAGAGAATTCGAGCAAAATTTGTGGCGGTCCAGGAACAAAAATGACGCCAGAGATTCCAACCAATAATTTTTCCGTCCGGGACGCGACGTGAGCCAATAACCATTTCTGCGCCTTTTTTGATTTCTTCAATAAATTTTGGGATTTCTTTTGGGTTGTGAGAAAGGTCAGCATCCATCTGAAAAATTAAATCAGCATTATGTTCTAAAACATATTGAAAGCCGAGGCGATAAGCGCTGCCCAGGCCTTGTTTTTTTTCGCGATGAATAACAAAGAGAGGATAAATTTTGGCTAAGTCGTCAGCTAATTTACCAGTGCCATCAGGCGAATTGTCGTCAATGATAAGCAAATTCAAGTTCGGAATGTTAAGATTTAAGATTTGTTGAACTAAAAGTTCTAAATTTTCTCGTTCATTATAAGCGGGGATAATAATGAAAATTTTCATCAGAAAGTTTTATAAGCTTTTATTAAATTATCTTCAAAATATGGTTTAAGTATGTTGAGATAGTTAGGAAGCCACGATTCTACTTTTGGGCAGGATTTTAATTTATTCTTATGAATGATAATATATCTAATTTTTGTTTGAGCCAGTATTTTTAAAAGCTCATTAGAATTAGGCAAACTCTCAATATTTGGCGCTTGGGAATAACAAAATAATGATTTTATGAAGATGTTACTATCGATAAATTGATAAGTTTTAGGGTTTCTGGTGACCGGGTCTTGGAGGGAGCCAAAGACTATTTTTTTCTGGTGAATAGCTTGATAGAAATTAAAATCATGGCGATCCAGGAAGGAGTTAAATGGTGTCTCTAAAATGGCATAATCTTCTTGATCTTGGCGGATTTCTTGATAGAAATGATGGACATCCGCTTTTTTAAGAGGGGCGGGGAAAATAGCCCTTTCTAAAAGAAAAAGAAAGATTAAACTACCAAAGATTAAATTTTTTCTTTTAGAATTGGTTTTTTGAAAAACAATATTTAAGCTGTAAGCGCAGATAATGGTTAATGAAAGCATCACCATTAAGCTGTAACGAGAAACAGCTCGGAGAAAAGAAAAAATGGGGAGATGGGAAAGAAAAGAATAGGGCAGAATAATTTGCGATGGTTTAAGAAATGGGCCAAGGGAAAAGACAAAGAAAATAAGCCCTACAAAAAGCCAAATACTAGCTTTATTTAGTTTGTGTCGATGATAATTTTTAAGAAAATATAAAAGAAGAATAATTTCTAAAAATCCTAAAAAAGTGGTTGATTCGAGATAATTTTCTGAGAGAGAAATAAACTCTTCTCTTGGCACCCATTTACCAATAAGACTAAGGGGCAAGGGAAGGATATAACTTAAGATGAAAGCAGAGTATAGAGATGGACTTATTTTAGCCGGTGGCAGCGCTTCTTTTTGGATGATTGTTTTTAAAAAGGGGGAAACCACCAGACCAGTTAAGAAAATGGCTAATAAAACAAAAATAAGAAATGGTTTCGATAAAATAAAATTTAACAAGCTTTTTCGTGTTGTAAGAAAATAATAAAGTAAAAAAATGAAAATGAAAAGCAAAATAAAGATACTGTAATACCAAGAACTCAAGGAAACACAAAGAAAAAAAAGAGCGGCTAAAACAGCATCTTTTATTTTTTTTGCCTGCCAGAGTTTGAGAAAATAGAGAACAAATAATGGGATCCAGCCGGTAGTTAAAAGATTGAGGTGGCCCAAAGAGCGAGCGAGCATATAAGGCGAAAAACCAAAAATAATCCCGCAGAGAAAGGCGATTTTTTTATTTTTAGTTAAATAAAGGACCAGAAGAAAAGTGGTCCAACTCGCGAAAGCTAAATTTAAAATAATAAGAAGATTGTAAATAATAAGAGGATTTTTAAAGATAGGCCAGAAAATCAAAGCCGGAATTTTATTGATTAAATTTTCATAACCAGTGGCCGCATTATTGAAACCAATTGGGTAAAAAACCGTATCAAGACAACCGAAAGGGTTTTGCTTGAGATCAAAGACGAGATGTTTAAAGTGCCAGATGTCCCAGATAAAAAATTCGGCATCAGAGCCGTAAGCAAATGGATAAAAGGCGTTTAATTTAATAATCAACGGCCAGGTTAAAATAACGGCTAAGAGAGAAAATAAAAAAAAGACAAAAAATTTATTTTTAATAATTTTGTCGATCATTTTTTTTGGAAGATAGCTAAAATAGAGATGCCGAAAGGGAAATTTATTTTTTTTAATAAAAAAGATTCAGCCGAAAAAATCATTTTTAAAATAGAATTAAGAATATAATTGGTTTTTTCTAGGTCAGCCCTTCCCCTTTTTAATATCTTTTTAAATAACCTTATCAAAATAATAGGAATTGCCAAAAAGGTGTTAAAATAACTCAGCTTGATTAGTTTTAAGCGATTTGATTCGCCGAGTTTTTTTAGGCGAGTAGCGGTATACCTTCTCTTATGTTCGTTTACTTCATCATGTCCTGACCAAAGAAATTGATAAGCCGGGACAGTGATAAAAATTAGACCATTTGGCTTGGTGACGCGGTTTAATTCTTGAACGGCTAGAAAGTCGTCTTCTATATGTTCAATCACATCGAGAGCAAGAACTAAATTAAAGGTATTTTCTGGAAAAGGAATATTCAAGATCGAGCCGAAAGCTGTTTGATAGTCCCTCTTTTGACAACTCTCTACTGCCTCTTCGGCTGTATCAATTCCCTGTACTTTGCCATACTCTTTTAATAAAGGAAAAAATTCGCCAGTGCCGCAACCAGTGTCTAATATTTTTATCCCCTTTTGTTCAGGCAGAACTTTATTTATTAATCTGAGAATGATTTTTTGTCTTCCCCGGAACCACCAGTGGATATCTACTAATTCTTCATGAAGAAGATAAAGATTTTTTTTCATCTGATATTTGAAAAGAGTTATTTTTTATAATCTCCTTTTATCCATTTTATCCCGACTTTAAAAACTTCTAATAATGTTTTAAGATAATCAATAAGCTTAACCCTACTTGTCTCCCTGTTAATCCAAACAACTGGGACCTCCTTGATTTTAAAATTAAATTTTTTTGCCAAAAAAAAGAAGTTCGAAATCAAAACCCCAACGATTGAGGGTGGTTTTTTTAAATATGTTTTTTAAATCTTTTTTAATAAGTTTAAAGCCGCATTGAGTATCTTTTATCCCCGGCAAAAGTAGAATCTGGATAATTAAGTTGCCCAGTTTACCTAATAATTCTTTATATTTTTTTTGTCTCTTTAAGATTTTTGCTTCTTTCATGCCTCGTGAGTCGATGAGGCAATCAAAGTTTTTCAAGTTAGAAGTAAGTTTTAAGAGTTCCTCGATTGGCGTAGACAAATCGGCGTCAGAAATCAGAATAAGTTCTTTTTCCGTCGCTTCTACCCCTTTTCTTATAGAAGCACCCTTGCCTAAGTTTTTTCCATTTTTGAGGATTTTTATCCTATCGTTTTCTCTAAAATTTTCTTCAATTATTTGAAATGTTCTATCTTTAGAGCCATCATCAATTATGATTATTTCATAATTATAATTCTGCGATTCCAAAAATTTTTTAATTCTTTTAACGTTTTTTGCGATTAATAATTCTTCGTTATAAACAGGAATAATAACGGATATCTCCATATTTTTAAATTATTTTTTTATCTTATAAATCATCGCCTCTTTGTCTTCATAGACTTTTTCAAAATCTTTTGACCTTTTGAAAAGAGGCAGCATTTTTTCTGTTTTCCAGGTGTTCTTTTCAACAAGCACAAATGAACTTTTGAAATCATTTTTAATTGTTGATGAGAGTTCATTTAATGGAATTTTCCCCTGCCAGATTGACTCCCATTTCTTATAAAGTTCCTTGTTGTATTCATACATAAAAGTCTGATCCAAGCCATTAAGATAATAATTTTGATGATTAAAATAAAAAAGCAGAGGGAAAATGTCCCAGCTGCTTTGATAGATAATTTCATTAGGCTGGGTATTGGTTTTTAACCAAACAGAAACTTTTTGAAAGTAATTCATAGGAATTGCTTTTTGTTTGAAGGAATCATAAGTTTTCAAAAAGCCGGCCTGAAAGAAATAGCCAAAGAAAAAGACAAGGAAGACACCTAAAAAAATACTGAAAAGAAAACTCGCCAATCCGTATGGTGCTTTAAAAGCCTCTTTTATTTTTAAGAAATATCTTCGCCAATCAATAGACTGCCAACAAGATTTTAGGCTTAAACCGCTAAAAATTATTGCCAGGGGAGTAAAATATTCAATATTTCGTCTGGCTTTAAAGGTATAAAGAAGAAAGAAAAGAGAAAAAAGAAAGAGAAACCAATTGGTTTTTGGTTGATTTTTGGCTTGAGACAAAAACCAGGCTGTAGCGACCATCCAAAGAATAAGAATCGGAAGCGAGACAAGAATTAAATTAGAAGGGTCAGGAGGATACCATTCAGCTCCCACACCGATTTTGGCATGATAATTGATAATAGCGATTTTTGTCACCTCAAACCAGTGAAAAACAAAAGTTTTTGGAAAATAAGGATTGATGGTTAAACCCAGGAGAACGCCTAAAAGACAGAAGAAAATCAATTTTAGGTTAGTTTTACTGAATAAATACCTCAGAAAATTTCTAATTCCTAATTTCCAATTTCCAAATAATTTTCCAATTTTAAATTTTGGAGGGACCTGTTTTGCTCGATCTGTTGTATCTTTTATCGCTCCGGCCAAGCAGTAAATGAGAGTTGCTAATAGGATAAGAGGCCAGCCACCATATGTCCAGACATAGACAAAAGAAAGTAGGGCCAACCACCAGTATTTGTGTTTAATAATTAGATAACAGCCCAGAAGAAGGATAATCACTGAAATGGCTGGGGCCCTGGTTAAAGTAATCCGCATGACAAATGGCCAAATAAGTAGGGGTAAAAGGCTGTAAAAAAAAGCGCCTTTGACCCTCTCTTTTTTTAGCCACCAATAAATTAATAAAAAAACAAAACTGGCCAAGATAACAGCGGCTAATTTGGTTTTAATTAAGGGTTCAATTTCTTGAGAAAGCGCATCTAAATTTTTTGGTGAAGGAAGTAAAAGAAAGGGAATCAAAAAAAGATGGTAACCAAAATGTTGGTTGACAAAGTTTTCTCGAAGGGTAGTAAAATATAGCCAGGGGAAATTTTTTATCACTCCTTGCTCTTTTATCAGCATTGCCATTTTGGTGTGATAAAATCCGTCAGGACAGGTAATTGTTGGTGGAAGAGTAATTGAGAGGAGAATAATAAAAATCAAACTAAAAAAAAGCAGATACTCTAACTTATGGATCTGAATAAAATGATGGATTTTTTTAAAAGTAGGAATAAACCAGTTCAATTTTATCATAGAAGACAACCTAAATCCTAAATTTTAAAAAATATCAAAATCTAAAATTTAAATAACCAGAACCGTTTTGAAATTCGAACATTGGAATTTGTTTAGGTTTAGAAATTAGAATTTAGAATTTTTAAACCCCCTCAGTTGGCCTTGGTCTGAGGAATTGATTTCTGCTCTGGTTATAAAAGACTTTCTTTGATTATAGGAGTTGCGACTTTAGCCAATCAATTTTTTTAACCGGCGTTGGGTTTTGATTATTTAATATAGCCAAATAAAAACTCGTCCAATCGCCAATTAAAATTAAAGAGAGAATATTGACGAAAATGTTACCCGCTAGGCCGGGAATAAATTCATAACGGATGTCTTCCCCTTTTAGTAAGTCTTTAAGATAACGCAGACTTTTTTGATGTTCCCTCGGTTCATCAGGACTTTCTAAAATAAGAATGACAAATTCGTCTTTGAGACGCCAGGGTAGGTAGGCTTCAATAGTATTATGAAAAACTTCTGGCAATTCTTCAAAAAAGGCAAAATTTTTAGCATTTTCATTGAATTCGTTTTTCCAGCGCCTGGCTACGGCTAAAAGTTTTTTTGGCGCTAAAATTAATGGACAGTGATTAAAAATAAAATAAGCTAAATACTTGGCGATATTTTTTTCCATAGCAACCTTTGGTTTAAATTTTTGAGAGAAGTCAGTTAAAAGTTTGAGCGACCTCTCAATTTGGAGCTCTGCCAAGTTAATTAAATTAAGTTTTTCTAAAATAACCAAAATGGGCATAATAAAAAAACCTAAGACTGCTCTTGATGGCCCGGAATGCGAGAAAGTAAAAAGTGATAATTGATACTTTTTGGCCATTTCTTTTAATTTTCCTTCACCGCTTATAACGAAAATTTTTGCTCCCTTTTCCCGAGCTTCATCAAAACAAGATAAAGTTTCCCGTGTTTCACCGGAAAAACTGACCAGAATAATTAGGGTGTGTTTATCAATATTTTTTGGTAGTTGCCAGCTTCGGCAAAAAGTAGCAGGAATCTTTAATTGGTCTTCAATAGTTGTGTAGGCGATTTCTCCACCTAATACTGGCGCACCCATACCAGCGATAATAATTCTTTTGACCGACAAAAATTCTTGGGGTAGAACTGTTTTCTGAGCTTTATGGTAGGCCTCTAAACATTGATTTGGTAATTCAGCAATTAAATCAGCCAGACCCTTTTTATCTATTTTTTTAATTTTTGTCAGATCGTCTAAAAAACTCATATCAGGTAGTAGAAATTTGACAAATTAAATATTGATTAAATCAAGTTCAATTTATTGGATACCAGATAATGAAAATTTAGTTTATGACATTTGCTACTTTCAGTTTTGACTTTATGTCAGAAATGGTCAAATTTTCACTACCTGGCATACTCTATTAATTTAACAATTTTTTAAAAAAAGTCTATTGATTAAGGTCTCGAATAATGATATAATATTTATACTAACAACTAATAACTTTTAACTCGTAATTATGTCTGGGCATTCCCGCTGGGCCAAATTAAAACATTTTAAAGGCGCGCTTGATGCAAAAAAGGGTGCACTTTTTAGTAAGATTAGTCATGCCATTAGTGTGGCGGCTCGTCAAGGATCTGATCCGGAAACAAATTTTAAATTACGGTTAGCTCTCGAAAAAGCTAAGCAAGCTAATATGCCCAAAGAGAATGTTGAAAGAGCGATTAAACGCGGGACAGGTGAGCTGGGAGAAGAAAAAATAGAAGAAGTAATTTATGAGGTTTTTGGTCCGGGCGGCTCAGCCATTATCATTGAAGCGATTACTGATAATAAAAATCGAACAATGGCTAATTTGCGGCGGATTTTAAATCAATATGGCGGAACGCTTGGCGGAACGAATTCTGTACTTTGGATGTTTAAACGAAAAGGAATTATTAGGATTACTAGTTATAAGTCAAAAATTCAAAATTTAGACGATTTTCAATTAAAAATAATTGATTTAGGGGCAGAAGATATTAAAGAAGAGACTGGCGAAGTAGCAATTTATACTTTACCCGAGAATCTGCAAAAAATTAAAGAGGCTATAGAAGCAATGGGTATTAAAGTCGATTATGCCGAGATTGAATGGTTTGCTAATAACCCCATCAAAATTGGTCCAGAGGATAAAAAGAAAATAGATGCTCTTTTTACTGAGCTTGACGAGGACCCAGACATTAGTGATTATTATTCGAATATCGAATAATAATCTAAAATCTCAAATCCGAATTACTAAATCCTAAATAAATTCCAATTATCTAAATTCAAAATTCTAAAGTTTTGATCATTGGAATTTTGGTTGTTGGAGTTTATTTGGTGTTTTATTATATTTTTGGCGCTTAAAAATCGGGATTTATTTAGAAATTAGATCAATTAGAAATTAAAAATTTACATCTATGATTATCTTAGGCATTGACCCCGGGTTGGCGACAACTGGCTACGGGATAATTAAATTCAAAATTCCCCAAAGCAGAACAAGTTCGCTACGGGGCAGGCAAAATTCAAAATTCAAAATTTTAAAATATGGTTGTATTAAAACATCAACCAAATCATCATTTGCTGAGAGATTAGAAGCTATTTATAACGAGTTAAGAAAGCTTATCAAAAAATATAAACCAGACAAAATTGCGCTCGAGAGAATTTTTTTCGCCAAAAATGTTAAAACCGCGATGCAGGTAGGTGAGGCACGGGGTGTGGTAACTTTGGTGGCGATTCAGAACAAAGTCCTGATTACTGAATTTACCCCCCTTCAAGTTAAGCAGTGTTTAACTGGTTATGGTCGGGCTTCAAAAGAACAGGTTCAAAAAATGGTTAAAATGTTTTTAAGTTTTAAAGAAATGCCTAAACCTGATGATGCGGCTGATGCTTTAGCTGTGGCCATTACTTGCTGGCAGACGAAGTCGTTTTAAAAATATTAATTTTTTGCGGACGTGGTGAAATCGGAAAACACGTAGGACTTAGGATCCTATGGCGCAAGCCTTGTGGGTTCGACCCCCACCGTCCGCACCAGTGAGGAAAAGTCAAAGAGTTTTGGCTCGCCTCGCGGAGTTTACCCCGTACCGAACTTGCCTGCCCCGTAGCGAACTTGTTCTCCTTTGGGGTTCTGGTGCGGGGCTCGCTCCTTCGCCCTTATTTTACGTTTAATGGAGTTAAAAAAGCAAAGTCCCGCACCGAAAGCCTTTAGCTTTCTGGTGCGTGGGTCAAAAGTCCTCTAAAACCCCTTTTTTAAAAAATTAAAAGGAACAGAATTTGAACTTTCGGGAAATATTTGGTAAAATAAAGAAAGAAAAATAAAAACAAAAATTTTAATTGTTTAAAATATGAAAAACTGCCTTAAATTTTTTGTCTTTTTTATCCTAATCACAGGCTTTTTTATCCATCATCCAACCTCTGCTCAAAGTGTTGCTGAGGGGGATTTGGTAAGGACAAAAGATAACCCGGCTCTTTATTTAATTCAAAACAGTCAGAGAAGAGTTTTTCCTCATTTAACCATTTATCTTTCCTGGGGCCTGCCGAGCGATTTTTTCACGGTTAAAATAGTTGGGTAAAGTTTGAAAAATCGGACCTCGGAGGTATAATTCTTGTATGAATACCA
>CAYVCK010000007.1:0-21262 GCA_964450195.1 uncultured Gammaproteobacteria bacterium | reverse complement strand
CGATTTTTATTAAAACTCGGAATGAACTTTCTCGGTTTGAAGGAATCTTTTTAGTTTTATTTTTTATTGTTTTTTTGGTTGTTCAATTTTTGACCAGTCGGTAAAAACAACGCCATCCATAGCATCCGAATAAACCATTCGTATATTGGCATCGATTACTTAATGCCTTATCAAAAATTGCTAAAATTAGAATTAGAAGATTTAAAAGGTCGAGAGCCATTAGCTGAAAGTCGAGCAGTTGATGAGATATTAACAATTAATTCTAATCATTTTGTTACTGAAGTGGTTGGATAGTACAAATTATGAATGAAGAGTTTAAAAAATTAGAATTTTCCAATCGGCTTTTTATTGTTTTTCTGATTTTAGTTTTAGGGATTTTGGGCTTTTTTGTCGCCTCGACTGTCTTTAAATTTAGATCAATTGATTATCCGAGAGAAATCACTATCACGACTGAAGGCCGAGTTTTTGCCAAACCAGATATTGCTTTAGCCAGATTAGGAGTCACCAGCGAAGGAATGGAAGTAAAAATAGTCATTAAAGAAAACACAGAAAAAATGAATGCGGTTTTAAAAGAAATAAGGAATTTAGGGATTGAAGAAAAGGATATTCAGACAATTAGATATAACCTGACACCTCGTTATGAATGGATAAAAGAAGGCCAAAGGATTTTCAAGGGTTATGTTTTAGAACAGGAGGTAAGGGTGAAAATCAGAAATTTTGAGAAAATTGGCGAGGTGATAGAAAAAGCAACAGAAAAAGGTGCCAATATAGTCGGTGATTTATTCTTTACGATTGATGATTTAGAGGCGGTTCGGGAAAAAGCCAGAGAAGAGGCGATTAAAAGAGCAATGGATAAAGCAAATAAAATGGCCGCTCAAACCGGGATTAGATTAGGAAAATTGGTTAATGTTTATGAGGATTATCATTATCCAGTATATCCAATAGGAATGATGAAAAACTATGGCGGTCTGGAGACTGGTGTTCCAACCGCTCCAGAAATTCAGCCGGGCGAACAAGAAGTAACAGTCAGGATAAACTTAGGTTATCGGGTGAAATAGAAATTGGTAGAAATATATCAGCTTTCGGCTGATGAAATATGTCTGCTGAAGACGGACGAAATATGCACCTTCGGTACGAAATAAATGAAAATATAGTAGAAATACAATTGTGTTTCAATCTATTTCATGAGCGATAGCGAATATATTTCGCGAAGCATATTTCTTAAATTTCAACATTCTAAAATGGTTATTCTTCTTAAGTACATCGATCGATATTTAAACAAAGAAGTAACCCTAAAAGGCTGGGTTTATAATTTCCGCTCTTCTGGTTCAATTTATTTTTTACAGTTTCGCGATGGTACGGGCGAGATTCAAGCGATTGTTTCAAAAAAAGAAGTCGATCAAGATTCCTGGCAGGCAACAAAAAAACTCACCCCTGAATCAAGTTTGGAAATAACCGGTAAGGTTTATCAAGAAAAAAGATCACCCTCTGGTTATGAAATGCAAGTGAAGAAATTAAAAATTTTTCAAATCGCTCAGGAATATCCGATTGGCAAAAAAGCCCATGGCACTGATTTTTTAATGAATTATCGCCATTTATGGTTGCGTTCGGCTCGACAACAAGCCATTTTAAAAATCCGCGATGAGATTATTTTCTCAATTCGAGAATTTTTGAAAAAGCAAGATTTTATTTTGACTGACACTCCAATTTTAACCCCAACCGCTTGTGAGGGAACAACAAGTTTATTTAAAACTGACTATTTTGGTGAAAAGGCCTATCTGGCTCAATCGGGCCAACTTTATTTAGAGGCTTTGATTTATTCTTTTGGTCGAGTTTATGATTTTGGTCCAACTTTTCGGGCGGAAAAATCAAAAACTCGTCGGCATTTAACTGAATTTTGGATGATGGATGCGGAAATGGCTTTTGTTGAACATCAGGAAAATATGAAAATTCAGGAAGAGTTAGTTTGTTACATTATTTCTCAAGTCTTAAAGAATCGAAAAAAAGAATTAGAATTCTTAAAAAGAGATTTAGCGTCCCTGAAAAAAATAAGACCGCCTTTTCCAAGAATTACTTATGATGGAGCCATTGAATTATTTAAAAAGAAAGGAATAAAAATCAAATGGGGTGATGATTTTGGTGGTGATGAAGAAACGATTCTTTCAAAAAACTTTGAAAAACCGGTTTTTATTGAAAAATATCCAGCTGGTCTCAAGGCTTTTTATATGAAACCAGATCCAGAAAATCCAAAATATGTTTTAAATAATGACTTATTAGCGCCAGAAGGTTATGGCGAAATTATTGGCGGTTCACAAAGAATTGATGACTTAAAAACCTTAGAGGAAAAAATCAAAGAATTTAAATTACCGAAAAAAGAATATGGATGGTACTTGGATTTGCGTCGCTATGGCTCAATGCCTCATTCTGGTTTTGGCATTGGTCTTGAGCGCACCGTGGCTTGGCTCTGCGATCTAGACCATATTAGAGAAACCATTCCTTTTCCAAGATTAATTAATCGGTTAAGGCCGTAAATAATATAATTGTTAAATTGTTAAACTGAAAAATGATTTAATTATGGAAAGCAAAAATAACATTGAAAAAGAGATTCAAGAGATAATAAATGCCTATGATTATTTAATAAGGGGAATAAACAAAAAAGCCCATGTTACTGAAGGAAGAGCTTATGGAGGAATAGTAAGAGCAGGCAAAGGAAAGCTTGTGGAAAGTATAGCAAAACAGATTGTACTGATTGCTTGGCATCTTCTTAAAGGAGACCCCAACAGATTAGAGTTTAGAAATAAAAAAATTAAGATTCCTATAAAGAGAGATTATATTAATAAAATTAAAAATCCGGAATTTAAAAAATATCTATTTAACAATATAGACAGATGTCATTATCTTCAAAAAAGTGATTTACACATTTTTATTGATAATAAATTTGTGATAGCAATTGAATGTAAGGCTTATACTGAAAACGCGATGATGAAAAGAATACTTGTTGATTTTACTTTATTAAAAGGAGCAAATCCTAATTTGGATTGCATTTTACTCCAATTAGAAAGTCAATTAGGAGGAGATTATTTTCAATTAGGCAATATTATCTTCGGAAGTTTTCCTACTCATACCTTACTTTCACATTTTGACGTCGATCTGTATATTATTACTTTACTTAAAGGAGAAAGAAGAGTAGATCAACCTATTCACATTCCCCAATATTATAAACCATTAACAAAAAATAGCGTTCTAAATGCTATTACTGTGATTAAAAATTTACTTAAAAGATATAAATAAATCAAGTAAATTAAAATAAAGTTTCATCTAATCTTTTAATTGCCATATCACAATATTCTTTTGAAATGTCAATTCCTATATATCTTCTACTTAACCTTTTTGCGATTGCTGTAGTAGTTCCCACGCCATTGAAAGGATCAAGTATAATATCATTTTTGTAACTAAATAGTTTTAATAATCTAACAACAAGTTCTTCTGGAAACATAGCGGGATGATTATATTTTTTCATATTTCTTTCCGGAGCAATATCCCATTTTGCATATACCCATTTTTTAAATTGATCAGCGGTGATGTCGATATTTTTAGGATCACCGATTTTTTTATGAGTTTGTTTACAGAATATTTCAATAAATTCCCAGGTATATTTAAGATAAGGCATACTAGGACTCTTCCAACTTCCCCAAGCAGTATACTTACAATTATAATTATGTTTTTCCCAGATAATTTCGCCCTTCCATAAAAGTCCTAAATTAAGTAATTGTTTTGAAATATAATGATGGGTTGGTATATAATCAGAAAATAAGGGTTGGATATTTACACAAATACGCCCTCCGGGTTTTAATACTCGGGAACTTTCTTTCCAAATTGCGTTTAATTTTTTAAAATATTCATCCCATTTTAGAGCGTCATTTCTTTTATCATTTTCGTATTTTAGGCCAAAATTATAAGGCGGAGAAGTAATAATTATATCTATTGAATTTTCAGGAAATTGTTTTAATATTTCTTCACTGTCTCCACAAATAATTTTGTTAATAAACTTATTAATTTCTTCAGAATCTTTTATTCTAATAGATTTTTTATGACATTTTGTTCCGCCCCTAATTCTTTCTTTCAGCTCGCGATCTTTTACCTTTCGTTCTTTCTTTATAAACTTTGTAGTAGGATATAATTTTTTTGGTTTTGCACTTTTTAGGAATCTAATTTTTTCTTTTAACTCTTCAAAATTTCTAATAACATTAACGACTTTTCCCTGTATAACTAATTCTTTTGTAAAAATTGGTTTAAGATTTAGATTGGCTGGTTGGAGTCGAAACCCCTGCTTTTCTTTATAAATTTTCTTTAAGGTTACTTCATTGTCATTTATTAAAGCAACAACCGTTTCTCCATTTTCCACATCTGGTTGTTTTCTAATTATTACAGTATCTCCATCAAAAATTCCTTCGTCAATCATACTCTTACCTCGGACTCGCAGGGCATAATGTTCGCCCGCTTTAGCTAATTGAGATTTTGGTACGGTAATAGTTTCTGAATTTTCAATGGCTTCGATAGGTTCTCCAGCGGAAATCGTGCCAACCAGAGGAATTTCTACTAAATCCTCTTTTTTTTCTTTTATTTCTATGGCCCGCGGTTCATTTTTTTCTCTCTTGAGAAAACCTCTTTTTACTAAATTTAAAACATGATGATGAGCGGTAGAAACAGAAGAAAGACCTAAATGCTTTTTAATTTCTTCCAAAGAAGGAGCATAGTCCCTTTTGTCTGTAAAGGATTTGATAAAGTCTAAAACTTGTTTTTGTCGTTTTGTGAGCATAAGATCACTATATTACAATATACATTATAATCGAAAATAAATCGAAAGTCAAAAAAGTTATCCACAACGGCGTGAAAGTTGAAAAACCGGATGATGGTCTTTTTTTATTTTTTTAAAGATAGTATAATAAAGATTATATGAATATCGCCAAAATTATTGATCAAACCAATATCAAAAAGAATGCCACAGCAACCGAGATTAAAAAAACCTGCCAAGAAGCAAAAAAATATGGATTTCGCGGAGTTTGTGTTAATCCAAAATGGGTAAAATTGGTCAAAAAAGAATTGGTTAGTTCAGAGGTTAAAGTCGTGGTTTTAATTGATCCGCCAATGGGACTTTCTTCTCCTCAAAAAAGAATCAAACTTTGTCAAAAAGCGAAAAAAGAAGGGGCTGATGAATCAGATGTGGTGATGAATATTGTTGATTTAAAATATGAAAGGTACAGCAAGATCTTAAACGACTTGAAAGCCATTGCCAAAATTCTACCCACTAAAGTTATTATTGGTTCAGGTTATTTAACAGACGAAGAAATTAAAAAAGCCTCAGAACTGGTCAAAAAATCAGGCGCCATTTGTGTTAAAACCGCCACTTTCAAAGATCCATTAGAATCGCGAGAATTAGAAGAGAAAGCCAGACATTTAAAAATTATGAAGCGCGCCGTCCCAGGACTTCTAATCAAGGCCTCTGGTAACATCAAAACCTTAAAAGACGCGAAAATGATGATTCAAGCCGGGGCTAATATCATCGGCACCAGTTACGGCGTAGAGATTGCTAACAGACAAAAAGGATTAAAGTTATCCCCAACCTCTTGACATTTTTTAGTGCTTGGCTATATTTTTAATATGACTTATACCTATCTATCAATTTTAGTTAATAATAACCGACTAAGACGGGCTTGTTTTTAGTTCGGTAATTTGTTAAAACAGGCCCGACAAAAGTCAGGCTTTTTTATTCTGGGTAGTTTAATTGGCCCCGCCTTATCATTCTACTGTAGTTTAATTGGTAAAATGTCGCACTGTTAATGCGAAGATTGGGGGTTCGAGTCTCTCCGGCAGAGCCATCTTCCTCTTTTTTTATTTTATGATAAACTTATCAAATATGAAAAGAATCTGGGCGCGCCAAACCATTAAGAAAATGGGCCAGAAGGTTAAACTTTCTGGTTGGGTTAATACTCGCCGAAATATGGGCAAAATTGTTTTTATTGATTTGAGAGATAGAAGTGGCTTGGTTCAGGTAGTCTTTGTCCCTTTTGAGTTAGATGAAATTTCCCGAAAGATAGTTAAAGAATTGAGACCAGAGTTTGTCATTGAAGTTGAAGGTAAAGTCGGCCCTCGTCCGAAAAATCAAATTAATAAAGACCTGCCAACCGGCAAAGTTGAGATCGCGGCTAAAAAACTTACTATTTTATCTAAAGCCAAAACCCCACCTTTTACTATTGATAACGAAATAATTCCGGCTGGTGAAGAATTAAGATTAAAATATCGGTATCTTGATTTAAGACATGAACGAATGAAAAAAAATTTAATTCTTCGGCACCGTCTTATCAAATTTTGCCGTGATTTCTTAGATCAAAAAGGATTTTTAGAAATAGAAACCCCTTATATTACTAAAGGCACCCCTGAAGGGGCTCGTGAATTTGTTATTCCTTCGCGTCTATATCCCGGTAAGTTTTATGTTCTACCCCAAGCGCCTCAACAGTTTAAGCAATTATTAATGGTAGCTGGGTTCGAGCGTTATTTTCAAGTTGCCAGGTGTTTTCGTGACGAGGATCCGCGAGCCGATCGCCAGCCAGAATTTACGCAATTAGATTTAGAGATGAGTTTTGTTGAAGAAAAAGATATTTTAGATTTAATTGAGGAGCTCTTTGTTGATTTAATCAAAAAAAATTGTCCGGAAAAGAAAATTAGCCAGGTTCCTTTTCCAAAAATTACCTATCAAGAAGCAATGGAAAAATATAAAACCGACAAACCAGATTTACGAAACCCCGTAAAATCTTCGATCACGGGGCAAGAAAAAAAAGATGAAAATGAGTTAGCTTTTTGCTTTATCATTGATTTTCCGCTTTTTTCTGCCCAAGGCGGACCCGCCGAAGCCTCTGGCGGAGGCGGGGAATATCAAGATAAAAAACT
Source organism: uncultured Gammaproteobacteria bacterium (assembly GCA_964450195.1). Lineage (GTDB taxonomy): Bacteria > Patescibacteriota > Patescibacteriia > UBA2591 > CALHIP01 > CAYVCK01. The sequence continues at coordinate 14,314 of CAYVCK010000007.1, read as the reverse complement.
TGTTTCAAAACATAATCCTTTTACCGTGCCAAAAGAAGAAGATTTATCACTTTTGGACAAATCTCCAGAAAAAGTTTTGGCTAAACAATATGATTTTGTCTGTAATGGTTATGAATTAGGTGGTGGCGCGATGAGAATTCATGAGCGAAGTTTACAAGAAAAAATGTTTAAAATTTTGGGTTTGACAGAAAAAGAAATAAAAAATAAATTTTCTCATCTTTTAGAGGCCTTAGAATATGGGGCGCCGCCCCATGGTGGAATTGCTATTGGCCTTGATCGCTTAGTCGCCATTTTAGCCGATGAACCAAATATTCGCGAGGTCATTGCTTTCCCCAAAACCTCAGATGCCAAGGATCTAATGATGGGCGCTCCTTCTGAAATTGATGAACAGCAACTGAGAGAATTGGGGATAAAGATAGAGGAAAAATAAAATAGGCTCATGTTGGTCGCACGAAAACACGCTATCGGTCACCCCAGCGAGGCAACCGCGCTCCCGCTCGCCTTCGCTCTTTCTATCGCAAACAGTGAGGAATCCTCGAAAATCTTACCTCACTTCGTTCGGAGATTTTCGGGATAATTTCGTAGTCTTATGAAGATTGATTTTGGCTTAATCGGTAGTTATCAATTAAACAAGATTTTGAAAAAAAAATCTTCTTTTTCTTTTAAAACAAAATTTGGTCCTCCTTCAAGTAAAATTTATTTAGGAAATTTGGGAGGAAAAAAAATTGCTTTAATTTTAAGGCATGGTGAAAAAGGAAATATTTTACCCCATCAGATAAATCATTTAGCCAATATTTATTCTTTTTATCAATTGGGAGTGAAAAAAATTATTACTCTTTGTGCGGTTGGCAGTTTAAAAAAAGAAATTAAGCCGGCTGATTTTGTTTTTTGCTCTGATTTTATTGGACTCGCGCTCCAATCTTTAACATTCAAAAAAATTAGACATCCTGATTTGACTGAACCATTTTCTGAAAATTTAAGAAAAAAATTAATCAAAGCGGCCAAGGAATTAAAAATTAGATTTCATAGAAATGGAATTTATTGGCACACCTCTGGTCCTCGTTTTGAAACAAAAGCCGAAATAAAAATGATGAAGAATTTTGCTGACTTAGTTGGCATGACTAATGTGCCAGAAGTAATTTTAGCTAATGAATTAGGTTTAGAGATAGCTACTATTGCTATTGTCTCAAATTATGCTTGTGGAATTAGTAAAGAGAAGATTTCTCATCAAGAAGTAGAAAAGATGATGGCAGAAAATTTACCAACAGTTAAAAAACTAATTACAAAACTCTAACTAATTTTTTAATTATGTCTTTGCTTATAAAAAACGGAAATCTGGTTACCCAAAATAAAAAAAGAGAAATTCTTTACAAAACCGATCTTTTAATTGAGAAAGATAAAATCAAAAAAATTGCTAAAAATATCAGAAACAAAGTGGACAAAATTATTGAAGCAGACGGCAAAGTGATTTTACCTGGGCTTATTAATACTCATACTCACTTAGCGATGACTCTTCTACGAGGCTATGCTGACGATTTGTCTTTAGAAGAATGGTGGTTTAAACGAATTTATCCGGTTGAGTCTAAATTTACTCGCAAAACTGTTTATTGGGGTTCACTTTTAGGCGCTTTGGAATTGATTAAATCCGGCACCACCTATTTTGTTGATTTTTATTATTTTCCAGACGAAGTGGCTAAAATTGCTAAAAAAACTGGCATTCGGGCAAACTTAGGGATTGGAATTTTAGATACTCAAACTTTTGCTTTTAAAAATACCAAAGAAATAATTAGAGAAGCAGAAAGATTAATCAAAGAAAATAAAAACGAATTGATTGATTTTTCTTTAGCCCCGCACATGTTTCAAACCACTTCCATTGAGACTTACAAAAAAGCAAAAGTATTAGCCAGAAAATATAATTTGATTTTACAGACTCATTGCGGGGAAACAAAAGCCGAGATTGATTTTTGTCTGAAAAAATATAAAAAAAGACCAGTAGAAATTTTAGGAGAAAGAAAAATTTTAGATGAAAAATTTTTAGCTGTTCATTGTTGTCATTTAAATCAAAAAGAAATAGAAATTTTAGCTAAAAATAAAGTTAAAGTTTCCCATTGTCCTATTTCTAATTTAAAACTTGCCTCAGGAATAATGCCTTTTAAAGAAATGCTTAAAAAGAAAATTACCATTGGCTTAGGCACTGATAGCCCTTGTTCTAAGAACGGTTTGGATCTATTTCAGGAAATGAAAGTATGCGCCTTGATTCACAAAATAATCAATCGAGATCCAAAAATCGCTTCGGCTCAAGAAATTTTAGATCTGGCAACCATCAAAGGAGCCGGAGTAATTGGCAAAGAAAAAGAAATTGGTTCTTTAGAAATCGGCAAAAAAGCCGATTTAATTATTTTAAATTTTAATCAACCGCACCTTCAGCCCTGCCATCACCTCATTTCTCATCTAATTTATTCAGCCAAAGGTTCTGATGTTGAAACTTCTATTGTAAATGGTAAAATAATCATGGAGAATAGAAAAATTTTGACCTTAGATGAGGAAAAGATAATTTTTGAAGCTAATCAACAAATTAATAAAATAATAAGATGATTGATTCGTATCATTTTGGTTTTATCAAAATTGATGGAAAAAGTTATTGTGAGGATGTTTGGATTGGTTTAGATAATCAAGTTCATTCTTGGTGGCGAGGTTCAAGTCATATTATTGAAAAGAAAGATCTAATTGAAGCTTTATCCGAGAAACCAGAAATTGTCATTATTGGCACTGGTGGATCTGGTCTCGCTGAAGTTTATCCTGATGCTTTAGAATTTTTTAAAAAAGAAAAAATTAAATTTTTTATTAAGCCAACCGGCAAAGCCGTAGAAATTTACAATCAATATAAAACTCAAAACAAAAAGGTCGTCGGGTTTTTTCATTTAACCTGTTAATTAAAAAAAGAATTAATTAAAATTTTGACCAGTAAAAAGAATAACTTTTACTTATACCTTAAAGAGGTAGAATTTAGATTTAATTCTCAAAAGGTCAACCTCTTTGGATTACTTTTTCGGGTTAATTTTAGTCCGAAAATTAACTAACTTCCAAGTTTTAATATTCTTCAATTTTTAAATTGGATATTTGCTTTGTCCTAGTTTTTGTATTGATGAAAGGACGGCTGGATTTTTTCAGCCCTTTTATTATAATGAATACTACGAACTACGAAATTATACGAAAATACGAAAGAATATTTTTAAATTTTGTTGAATTTGTATTTTTCGTAGTTTCGTAAATTTTTCGTAATTTCGTAGGATTATGAGAATCGGAATAGATGCTCGCCCAGCACCAGAACAAAGTTCGATGCTGGATTTCGCTCGCTTCTTGGTAATAGATTTTTATTTGTTTCTCCGCAAGAATACCTCGCCGTTTACGGCGAGGATGTCATGCCTGAGGCAGGTCCGCCTTTGGCGGAAATGATACGAATTTTTTAGTTTTTTAATTTTTAATTTGTGTTTTTTATTTTTTGTATTTTATTTTTGGTTTTATGCGGATCGCTATAGACGCTCGATTTTACGGGCCAATTGGCGCTGGTATTGGCCGTTATTTAGAAAAACTAATTGAAAATTTGGAAAAAATTGATCAAAAAAATCAATATTTTATTTTATTGAGAAAAGAGAACTTTGATCACTACCAACCTCAGAATAGAAATTTTAAAAAAATTCTTGCTCCTTATCCATGGTATTCTTGTCAGGAACAAATTTTTTTGCCTTGCCTACTTTATAAAATAAAATTAGATTTAGTCCATTTTCCTCATTACAATGTGCCGATTTTTTATTTTGGAAAGTTTGTTGTCACGATTCATGATTTAATTATTACTCGGTTTGGCACGACCAGGGCGACCACAAGAGATTTTTTAACTTATAAAATTAAAAGATTTTTTTATCATTTGGTTATTAGTAATGCTGTCTGGCGGGCGAGAAAAATTTTGGCTGTCTCTCATTTTACAAAAAATGAAATTTTGAGATTTTTTAAAATTAATCCAGAAAAAATTATTGTTACTCACGAGGGGGCAGAATTTAAAATAAAAAACTTTTTGCCAGAGAAGAGAAAGAAGGTTTTAGAAGACTATAAAATTAAAGGCCCCTTTTTGCTTTATGTTGGTCATGCCTATCCGCACAAAAATTTAGAAAATTTGATTTTAGCCTTTAAAAGACTTTTTTCTTTTAAAAATGATTTACAGCTGGTTCTCGTTGGTAAAATTGATTTTTTTTATCGGCGCTTACAAAAAATAGTTCAAAAACTGAAATTAGAAGAAAGGGTTATTTTTACAGATTTGGTTCCTGATAAAACTTTAGCTATTCTTTATCGAGAAGCATTGGTTTATGTTTTCCCTTCATTTTGTGAGGGCTTTGGTTTACCCGGATTGGAAGCAATGTTTTATAGTTGTCCAGTTGTCGCTTCAAAAGCTGGTTCTTTGCCTGAAATTTATGGCCAGGCGGCTTTGTATTTTGACCCAGAAAATTTAGAGGAAATGACAGAGAAGATTAAAACCATAATGATGGATGAAAATTTGCGTAAAGAGTTGCGCGAAAAAGGATTGGCCCAAGTGAGAAAATATTCTTGGCAACGTTGCGCCGAAGAAACGTATAAGGCTTATAAAAGTATTTTGAAATAATAAAAGGCCAGCAGAAATTACCACTGACCTTAAACAAATTTAAGGGAAAGAATTTTTTTCTTGATTTGATCGGTTGTTTCGCCCGGTGGAATGATAATAGCAGGGATATCAGGATGTTTTTTTCTATGTTCTTCTGCTCCTCTTTCCGAGCTTTTGACCTGAAATTTTATTTCCCGGTTGTCAGGGAAAACAACACAAAAGTCAATGCCTTGTCTATCTGCCGCATCACCCGGTTTTGATTGCCAGAATCTTTCGATTTTTCCTTTTCTTAACATTTCTTTCAGCACCTCCTCAACTCTTTTTTCTGTCTTTCTGCCTCTTTCTTCCCCCACTCTTTTGAAGAGAAAGAATAATCTTTTTAATCCAGTACCTCTTCTCAACTTTCACCTCCTTTTTATAAAAAATATTATAGCAGAATACTTTATTTATGTCAACCCAGTGAAATCCTGTTAAATTTTTACTAGTATGTTTTACTACGTTTATGTTTTACAATCACAAAAAGATAAAAAATTCTACACCGGCTATACTAAAGATTTAACAGGACGATTTGAGCAACATTGTAAAGGTGAAGTGGAATCTACAAAATATCGTAGACCGCTCGAGTTGATCTATTATGAAGCGTGTCGTAATGAGAAAGATGCGCTGAAACGAGAAAAGTATCTTAAAACACATTATGGAAGAATGTTTTTAAAGAAGAGGCTTGCAGGGTGGTTTTCGCAAAGCGAGTAAATCATCGTTGCTCAAATCGTATTTCACCGGGTCAACCCCGAAGTGAAATTTTGAGTGGATATTTAGATATGGACAAAATTCGTAATTTTTCCATTATTGCCCATGTGGATCATGGTAAATCAACTTTGGCTGATCGATTTTTAGAATTAACCAAAACCGTCTCTTCTCGCAAAATGCGCTCACAATATTTAGATCAAATGCCGCTTGAAAGAGAAAAAGGGGTAACCATTAAATTGGCTCCAGTCACCATGCTCTACGAGCCGCGGATTGACGCGGATAGCACGCGGAACAACGCAGAAAATTTTCTGCGTAAATCGGCGTCAAGTCAGCGTGAATCTGCGTTTATTCTGAATTTGATAGATACTCCTGGCCATATTGATTTTCATTATGAAGTTTCTCGTTCTTTAGCCGCGGTTGAGGGCGCAATTTTATTAGTTGACGCTAGTCAGGGGATTCAGGCGCAGACAATTACCAACCTGAGGATGGCTTTAGAGCACAAATTAGTGATTATTCCAGTTTTAAATAAAATTGATTTGCCAGGATTAGATCTTGAGCAAAGAAAAAAAGAATTAGCCGGTTTACTTAATGTGCCGGAGAAAGAGATTTTGTTTGTTTCGGCTAAAACCGGTCAAGGAGTGGAAAAGGTTTTAAAGGCAGTGATAGAAAGAATTCCTCCGCCAAGAAATAATTTGTCAAAACCTTTGCGCGCTTTAATTTTTGACTCTTTTTATTCAGAGCATCGGGGTGTAATTGTTTATTTGAGAGTTTTTGATGGAGTCTTAAAGCGAGGTGAAAAATTACAGATGATGCGAAGCGGAGCAATTTTTGAGGCAAGAGAGGTTGGAATTTTAAAACCAGAGTTAGCTTCTCGAGAAAAATTAGAAACTGGAGAAATTGGCTATCTGGCGACCGGACTGCGGGAAATAAAAAGATGTCGAGTTGGCGACACCGTTACGATCGCGGATCAACGCGGATTTGAGACGCGGATTAACGCGGATATCAGCGTAAATCAGTTTACCCCATTAGATAACTTCGTATCTAACGGGGCGAGTCAGCGTAGATCCGCGGGCGCGACAGCGCCGTTGCCGGGTTATGCGGAGCCAAAGCCAATGGTTTTTTCTAGTTTATATAACCAGCAGAAAGAGGAGGCAGGCAGATTAGGTAAGGCATTAGAAAAACTTCAACTCAATGATCCAAGTTTTATTTTTAAATTAGAGCATTCTGTGCTTGGCCTTGGTTATAACTGTGGTTTCCTCGGCCTTTTCCATTTAGAAATTGTGAAAGAAAGACTGACTCGAGAATATAATTTAGAGATTATCGTAAGCCGGCCAATGGTTGCTTATCGCGTTTGGCCAAGAGATAAAAAAAATTTTCAAGAAATCCATTCGCCGGCTGAGTTTCCAGTCGGTAATATTGAAAAAGTCGAAGAACCAGTAGCCATGGCAGAAATTTTAACACCAGCCAAAAATTTGGGCAATATTTTAAATTTAATCAGAAATTATCAAGGAGAGATTTTAAATCAACACTATTTGTCTGTTGTTTCAAAACTGGAGATTTATAACTCTTTGGTTGTTGAGGCTAAAATTCCTTTAAGGATGATAATTGTTGATTTTTATGATAAACTTAAAAATATCAGCGCTGGTTTTGCTTCTTTGAGTTATGAATTCTTGGGTTACCAAGAAGCGGATTTGGTACGGCTTGATATCTTAGTCGCTGGCATCAAAAAAGAGATGTTTTCTTCCATTGTTCATCGGCAAAGTATCTATGATGAGGGTAAAAAAATAGTTAAATTTTTAAAAGAAAATTTGCCGCGCCAACTTTTTGAAGTAAAAATTCAAGCGGCTGTTGGCAACAAGATTGTTGCGACCGAAAGACTTCCCGCTTTAAGAAAGGATGTGACAGCCAAACTCTATGGTGGTGATGTCACGAGAAAAAAGAAATTATTAACCAAACAAAAGAGGGGCAAGAAGAGGCTTCTTCAAATGGGTAAAGTTGATATACCAACTAATCTTTACTTAAAGATGTTAAAAAAAATATGACTACAAAAGAAGATATTATTTGGATTTCCCGGCCATCATTTTTAGTCTACAGTCTTCCTTTTCTGGTTGGCTTATTGCTTCTTTTAGGCGCTTTCTTCTTTATGATTCCTCTTTTTCGTTTTGGCTGGTGGGGAAGGGGTATTTTTCTGTTTTTAGTAATTCTGGCTCTGGTTTATGAATTAAATATTTTGATAAGAAGGTCAAATAATAAATTGATCCTTAGTCAGAATCAGGTTATTATTTCTCGTCAGATCAAGGGTTTTAGCCGACAAATTATAAAAATTGATCACGAAAAGATTAGTCAAATCAACGTTCTTTTCCCTGGATTTTTTTCAACCATTTTCCGTTTAGGGACGATTGAGATCGTCTTGCCTGGCGAAAATAAACCAATTTATTTTTCTGGTCTTCGAGGACCAGAGAAAATTCAGGAGTTAATTTTAAGACATCAGGCTGATCAAAGAATAGACACTGAAAGATTTATTAAGAATTTGACCCAATCTCAACTAATAGAATTGGTTCATTCTTTGCGGCGAAAACTTGGTCGGGAGATTTTTAAGAAAATCACTGAAGAGGGGGAAGAATAAATTGACAAGATTTATAAATTGTTATAATATTGTAACATTAGAATGTTAAAATAGTTTTATGTCTTTTGCGGTAATCAAAACAGGGGGGAAGCAGTATCTTGTTGAAGAGAAAGATGTTTTACTTGTTGAAAGAACAATCGGTCGGGAGAGCGAAAAGATTACTTTCGACCAAGTTTTGCTCTTGGTCGATGAGAAAGGCATCAAAATTGGAACGCCTTTGGTTTTTGGTGCGAAGACGGAAGCCGAAATTGTTAGTCAAATTAAGGGTCCGAAGGTTAAAATTATTAAATTTAAACCCAAAACTCGCTATCATCGCAAAAGAGGCCATCGCCAACTTTATACAAAAGTAAAAATTACTAAAATTACTAGTTAAAAATGTTTTTAAGAATTGAAAGAGACCGTTTTTAGCGGTCTCTTTATTTTTCAGATCTTTAAAGTTTTTAATTTGTCCTAAATTTGTTTCCTAGACCCGTTCGACACGAGTCGGACAAGGGCGACTCGAATCGGATTAGAATATTTTTTATTTTTTATTTTTGGTTTTTAGAGGATATAGCCAATAATTCGGGGGTCGTTTCTTTTGAGGGTTCGTCTAGTGATGACCCACGGACCAATATGGTTCATTTCTGAGAAAGTAACTGTGTCTTCGTCAAAAGCTTCCACATAACCAACATGTCCGTAACGTCGGGCTGTCCAACTTGTTTCTTTAAGTGAAATAATAGCGCCAGCAGCTGGCTCGCGGCTGATAGTAAATCCAAGACGCTGGGCATTGCTTATCCAAGATTTGGCATGACCAGTCCAGGGGGTGCACCTTTTTCTGGCCACATACCAGGTGCATTGACCGGCAACAAAGACATGGCAATTCTCGCCACTTGGTTTTGTTGATAGTCCTTCTTGAACAAGCCAAGTTCGGTCTTTTGGTTTGGATTTTGGCGGTCGTGGTGGTGGAGGAAGTTTTCCTTCCGGCACAATTAAAAGATCGCCAACATAAATATCTGAAGCATCAGCTAAATTGTTAAAATCTAGAATATCTTCTACTGAAGCTTGATAGAGCTTGGCAATTGATGCCAAAGTGTCATTTTTTTGAACTCGGTGAGTTAGGCCACTGATTGGCAGAATTTTCAATTCTTGACCTGGTCTAAGAATAGAATAGATGGTCAGCTTGTTTTCCCAAAGAATAGTTTGGATGCTAATGCCAAACTTTTGGGCAATTGATGAGAGTGTTTCTCCACTTTGAACAATATAGGTTTCAATTTCTGTTTTTTCAATAACTGAATCATGTTCACCGAATTCTTTCTCTGAGCTAATAAATGCTCCGCCACCAAAGGTGGTTAATATTGGAGAAGGTGGCTGGCTGGCTTCCTCTTCTGATAAGGTAGCAATTTGAAAATCTTTATTTTTTAAATTTTGATCTTGGGATTTTTGAAAATCAACTATTGATTCTTCAACGATATCTTTTCTTTCCCAAGCTTCTTCTATTAAGACAACAGGGGGCCTTGTTTCTAAATAACCGGTGAAAGCAAAAAGATAATCAGCGAAAATAATAGTTATTAAAAACCCAATTAACAGATAGAGAGCTGAAACCGAAAACTGCTGTCTTAAGAAATTAATGTTGCGGCTATATCTTTTGCTAAAACGATAAAGAAGTAAAATCAAGAAGAGGAGTGCTGATTGGCAAAAATTAAAAAACTGCTTTCCAGTTTTTAGAAAGCGCCAACTAAGCAATGATTCGGATAGAATATTTTTGTTGTTTGGTGGTGAATTGGCGGAAAGGGTAATCCTTTCCCAGTTTTTATGGTAATGACTATAATTCATAAAAAGGGCTTATTTAAGCCCAAAATCAGGATAGCACAAATTTTAAACCTTGTCAATCCACAGCCTAGGGGGTAAAATTAAATCAATGAAAAAATACAATCCAAAACTTATCGAACAAAAATGGCAAAGGTATTGGGAGGAGTTGAAGTTGTTTGAGGCCAAAGATTTTTCTCCTAAGCCAAAGCAGTATCTTTTAGTTGAATTTCCTTATCCTTCGGCTGATGGACTTCACGTTGGTCATATCCGACCCTACACTGCCTTAGATGTTTTAGCCAAAAAGAAAAAAATGGAAGGCGATAATGTTTTATATCCGATTGGTTGGGATGCTTTTGGTTTGCCCACGGAAAATTATGCCATAAAAACCGGTATTCATCCAGCTATTGTTACGAAAAAAAATATTAAAGTCTTTAAAAAACAGTTAAAATCTTTAGGCTTTTCTTTTGACTGGTCGCGAGAGATTAATACCACTGATCCAGAATATTATAAATGGACACAATGGATTTTTTTACAATTTTTTAAACGAGGACTGGCTTATCAAGCGGAAATGCCAATTAATTGGTGTCCGGCTTGTAAAATCGGTTTAGCCAATGAAGAAGTGGTAAATGGAAAATGTGAACGTTGTGGCGTAGAAACCGAAAGAAGAAAAATTAAACAATGGATGCTAAAGATTACCACTTATGCTGAGAGACTAATTTCTGATTTAGAAAAAGTTGATTACCTAGAAAAAATCAAAACCCAACAAATTAATTGGATTGGCCGTTCATTTGGAACTACTATAAAGTTCCAAATCGCGGATAAACGCGGACAAAACATCAGCGCGGATCCGCGCGGAAAAAATCAGCGTAGATCAACGTACATAGAGGTTTTTACTACTCGGGTTGACACTATTTTTGGTGTGACTGCTTTAGTTGTTGCTCCAGAACACCCATTCGTCGCCCCGCTTCTCAAGATCAAAAATCAAAAATCAAAAATTAAAAATGTAAAAGAGGTGGATGATTATATTGAACAGGCGAAGAAAAAATCTGAATTTGAAAGAACAAAAATAGAAAAAGAAAAAACCGGCGTTGAAATAAAAGGTATCAGAGCCGTTAATCCGATTAATAATGAAGAAATTCCGATTTTTGTTGGCGATTATGTTATTGCCTTTTATGGTGGCGGCGCGGTCATGGTCGTACCGGCTCATGATGCTCGTGATTATGATTTTGCCAAAAAATATCACTTGCCTATCAGGCAGGTGATAACGCCGATTAACGCGGATATCCGCGAGAATCCGCGTGGCAATCCGCGTGAATCAGCGAATAATGAAGAAGCGTTTGTTGAAGACGGGGTTTTAATAAATTCAGGCGAATTTTCTGGTTTGAAATCAGAGGAAGCACGGAAAAAAATTACGGTCTGGTTAGAAAAAAATGGTTTGGGCAGAAAAACAGTTCAATATAAACTCCGTGATTGGATTTTTTCGCGCCAGCATTATTGGGGAGAACCAATACCACTTGTTTTTTGTCAGGCTTGCGCCTCGCGGATTATCGCCGATAAAGACGCGGATAAACGCAGATCAATCCGCGAAAATCAGCGTAGCAATCAGCGTAAATCAGCGTTTTCAGAAGGCGAATTGTTAAATCCTGGTTGGATCGCGGTTTCTGAAAATAAGTTGCCGGTCAAATTGCCTTATGTCAAAAAATATGAACCAACTGATACTGGCGAATCACCTTTAGCAAAAATAGAAAAATGGGTCAAAACAAAATGTCCAAAATGTAAAGGACCAGCCAAAAGAGAAACTGATACGATGCCGAACTGGGCTGGTTCAAATTGGTATTATTTACGCTATCTTGATCCAAGGAATGACAAAGTTTTGGCTGAGAGAAAAAAAATCGAATATTGGATGGCACCTGCCCGCCGAGGCCCGAAGGGCATAGGCGGGGTTGACTGGTACAACGGTGGTATGGAACATACAACCTTACATCTTTTGTATTCTCGTTTTGTCTATAAATTTCTTTATGATCTGGGACTTGTTCCACAGTCAGAACCCTATCAAAAAAGGACCTCTCACGGCATGGTTTTAGCCGAAGATGGTCGAAAAATGAGTAAAAGTTTTGGTAATGTCATTAATCCCGATGAAATTATTAAAAATTATGGGGCCGATAGTTTGAGAGTTTATGAAATGTTTATGGGCCCTTTTGATCAAGCCATTAATTGGTCAACCCAAGGGTTGCTAGGCTGTTATCGATTTTTGAAAAGAATTTGGTTCCTCTTTCACAATCAAAATAAAATTGGTCCCTCAAGTCAAGAAATTAAATCTAAGCTCCATCAATTAATTAAAAAAGTCAGCGACGATTTAGAAACAATGAAATTTAACACGGCCATCGCCGCCTTTATGGAATTTATTAACTTTTGGTCTTTACCAAATGAAAAACTTTCTCAAAAGGAAGCAGAATTATTTTTAAAAATTCTGGCTCCCTTCGTTCCTCACTTAGCCGAGGAATTATTTCAGCATATCCGCGTTTATCCGCGTCTATCCACATTCTGTCAGCGTAAATCCGTGTCCCGTCCGCGTCAGTCTGTGTTTCAGGAGAGATGGCCAGCTTATGATAAAAATTTACTTCAAGAAAAAGAGTTTGAGCTGGTTATTCAGGTTAATGGGAGGGTGAGGGATAAAATAAAAGTTGGCGTCAATATTTCAGAGGAGGAAGTAAAAAATTTAGCTCAATCAAGAGAAAAAATCAAGAAATATTTAGCCAGTCAGACCATTAAAAAAGTCATTTTCGTTCCTAAAAAATTGATCAATTTTGTTATCGATTAAAATTAAAAATTCGAGAATTAAACTTGACTAACATTTACATTGTCTTATAATTTAATGCGACCGCAGTAAAAAATAAGACACTATAAGTGAGGATTTAAGCCATTTTTTAGATCTATGCCTAATCATAAAGTTTCTTGGTTAGAAAAGTTTCTTTGGACACTTTATAATATTAGCGAAGAAATTGAGGATTTGTTACCTTCTTTACCTCGAAGCTGGTATGAAGTTAGTCGGCCTGATTACCTGAGAGCAAGAAATGCCCTTGAAAAAGAAAGGAGTAGAAAGGCCTTTAGAAATTTGATATATTATCTAAAAAGAAAAGGTTTAATTAAAGATTTTAAGAAAGAGGGGGTAAATGGTTGGCTTTTGACAGAAAAAGGGAAAGAAAGAATTTTAGAAATTAAATGGAAGTTTGAAGAACATAAAAAAAGAAAAGATGGTAAATGGATTATGGTCATTTTTGACATTCCAGAAAAAATTAGAATTAAAAGAGATTTCTTTCGGAGTGAGCTACAGATGTTAGGATTCCAAATATTTCAAAAAAGTATCTGGGTTTTCGCTTATGATGTTTTAGAAGAAACAAAAAAACTAATCAAAAAATATTTTCTTCAGCCATACACCCAGCTCCTTCTTATTGAAGAAATTCAGATTAATCCAACTAATTTGAAAGAAAATTAAAAAATACCTTGTCTTAAAATTCATAACGATCGTTATAAAAAATAAGACGCTAGAGGATGCTTAAAATAAAAGAAATTTGCCAAAAATTAGGAATAAGACCATCCAGAAGAAGGGGTCAGAATTTCCTTGTAAATAAGCGGGTTTTAGAGCGGATTCCAGAGATTGCCGAATTTAAAAAGGATGATATAATATTAGAGATTGGAGCCGGTTTAGGGACATTAACTCAAGAATTGGCTAAAAGAGTTAAAAAAGTCATTGCGGTAGAGATTGATAAAAGATTGGTAGAAATTTTAAAAGAGAAGTTTTCCGCCTCTGGCGGAAAAAATTATAAAAATATTGAGATTATTCAGGGCAATGCTTTAGAAGAAATCAAAAATCAAATCTCAAAAATCAAAAATACAAATCAAAAATCAAAAATAATAAAAAACTTAAAGATTGTAGGCAATATTCCTTACTATATTACCGGGAGGTTGCTCCGAATTATTTTTGAGTTAGAAAATAAACCCTCAATCATTGTTTTAATGCTACAAAAAGAGGTGGCTGAAAGAATTTGTGCCAAGCCAGAGAAGATGAGCCGGCTTTCCGTGATGGTCCAGTTTTATGGACAGCCGAAGATTAGACAAATTGTTTCACGGAATAATTTTTGGCCAGTGCCAAAAGTTGATAGCGCGATTCTAAAGATTTCTCAAATTAAAACCGAATTACCTCGAATTAATACAAATAATTTTTTCAAAATTGTAAAAGCAGGGTTTGCCAGCCCGAGGAAATACTTGATTAACAATTTAATAAAAAGTGGTATAATTAAAAAAGAAGAGCTGATAAAAGTTTTTCAAAAAATTGGTTTAAATGGAAAAATTAGGGCCCAAGAACTGTCTGTTGAAAATTGGCTAAAACTTTATAGTCTCCTACGAAGTTACGAAAAATTTACGAAAGTACGAAAATTAAAAATTAGAACCATTTCGTAATTTCGTACGATTTCGTACTTTCGTAGGGATAACATATTATGAAAAATAATTTAGCGACG
>CAYVCK010000006.1:18959-23988 GCA_964450195.1 uncultured Gammaproteobacteria bacterium | reverse complement strand
GCGGGCAGGTAAATTTTTCGTAGTTCGTAGTACTTTACCTTGGTAAAAGAACTAAGCTAACTTAAAAGTAGGAGAAACCATTACCAAAGTGGTGTTAGCAATTACAAATTAATTAGGAATTAGACAATTTGGACTTATGGTTTTTACGCCTAAACAAGTTGAAAAACCAACCATTGAAGTGATGAAAAAACCGCCAACCCCGGAAGAGCGGAAGCGTTTAGCCGTGGAGAAAGAGATAGAAACTAAAGAGATTCTTGAGGCAGAAAGGGCCTATCTAAAAGGCGCGATTTCGGTCCGTGATTTTATCGCTCCGTCTGCCTTAAAGGTTTCGCCAAAATTTTTACAGCTCGGTGATAAATACTTGCGGACAATTTTTGTCACTGCTTATCCTCGTTATGTTGGCGTTGGTTGGTTTGCGCCAGTCATTAACTTTAGCGCGCCACTTGATATTGCCATTTATTATTATCCAGTGCCGTCGCCAATTATTTTAAAACAATTACAAAAAAGAGTTGGTCATCTGGAGCAAGAAATTACCGCTGAACAGGATAAGGGTCTGCCTCGCGATCCGATTAAAGAAACCGCTTTACGCGATATTGAAAAACTACGCGATGATTTAACAACAGGTGTTGAGCATTATTTTCAGATTGGTTTATATGTTACGATTTATGCTCGAGATGAAAAGGAATTAGATCTTTTAACTGAAAGAATTGAAGCTATTTTTGGCGTCAAATTGGTTTATACTCGTCGGGTCTTTTATCAAGCTGAGCAAGGCTTTAATTCCGTCCTGCCTTTAGCCAATGACGAGCTCGTGCTTTTATGTAATATGAGTTCTTCGCCTTGCGCCGCTACTTTTCCTTTTATTTCTGCGGATGTAACTTCTGACTCGGGCATTCTTTACTGCATTAACCGTCATAATAATGGTTTGATTTTATTTGATCGTTTTTCTTTGCAAAACGCCAATATGACAGTTTTTGCTACCAGCGGCGCTGGTAAGTCATACACTATTAAATTAGAAGTTCTACGTTCCCTGATGCTCGGCACTGATGTCATTATTATTGATCCGGAAAGAGAATATAAATATCTTTGCGATGCGGTTGGCGGGACTTATATTAATATTTCTCTAACTTCAGAATCAAAAATTAATCCCTTTGATTTGCCCCGGGCAACAACTAAAGAGATGAAGACTGTTGATTTGATTCGCTCAGCCGTGATTACCTTGAAAGGTCTTTTAAAATTAATGATTGGCAAATTAGACGAAAAAGGTGTCCGTCAATTCTCGCCAACCGAAGATTCGCTTTTAGACCGGGCCTTGCTTGAATGTTATGCCAAGAAAGATATTGGTCCAACTACGGATTTAAGTAAAGCGGAAATGCCGGTTTTGTCCGACCTGGAGGAGATTTTAGAAAGTATGGAAGGAGGGGCGGATTTGGCTGAGAGACTAAAAAAATATACTGAAGGCACTTTTGCTGGTTTACTAAATAATCCGACTAATGTTTTAATGGACAATCAATTAGTCGTTTTTTCCGTCAGAGACCTTGAAGATGAATTGCGGCCGATTGGCATTTATGCGATCGTTAATTATATCTGGAATATTGTTCGCAGTGAAATGAAAAAAAGAATTTTGGTGATTGATGAGGCCTGGTGGTTAATGCAGCAGGAGGATTCAGCCAAGTTTATTTTTGCTCTGGTTAAAAGATGTCGTAAATATTATTTAGGGGTCACAACTATTACCCAAGATGTGAATGATTTTCTAACTTCGCCTTATGGCCATGCCATTGTTAATAATTCTTCCTTACAGCTTTTGATGAAGCAGTCGCCAGCCGCTATTGATTTGGTGACAAAAACTTTTATGTTAACCGGAGGTGAAAAATATTTGCTTTTAGAGTGCGGTGTTGGCGAGGGTATCTTTTTTGCCGGTGCCAAACACGCGGCCATAAAAGTGGTGGCTTCTTATGCCGAGGACCAATTGATTACTTCTGATCCGCGCCAGCTTTTAGAGATTGAGCAAGCCAAAAGGGAATTTGCCGAGGCCATGGAAAAAGAAGAGGAAGGGAAGAAGGAATTAATTAAAGGCGTGACAGAGATAGAAATTGACTAAATATAATAATTTCTAAATCCGAATTTTGAAATAATTTTTAATGATTTAATTTTGAAACACAGTATTATGAAAAAAATATTCATTATCATTGTTATATTGGTTCTAATTGCCGGGGTTTTGTATTTTTTGATTTGGCGGGCAAAGCCAGTTGTCAGACCAGTGGTTCCTTCAACCGGCCCGGAAGGAGAATTACCACCTGAAGGCGGTCCTGCCTCTCCGCTGCCAGTGGTTGATCCAATTGTTTTACTTAAACAGGAATTAACCAATCAGGCTCGGGCTTTTATTGAACGTTATGCCAGTTTTTCCTCTGATGCTGATTTTGCCAATTTAGAAGACCTTTTGCCTTTAATGAGTGAACGTTTGGCTAACGAGACAAGAAATTATATTGCTGCTGAGCGAGCTAAACCGAAGACAGCCGTGTTTTATGGCTTGACCAGCCGGGTTTTATCAATTGAAATAAAGGATTTTGTCCTGGATGTTTCAGCTATTTTTTCTGCCTCTTGTCAACAGCAGGAAACAAAAGGTCAGACTAGCGCCATTTTATATAAGACAGTTAACCTGAAAATGATTTTTGAAAATAATAGTTGGAAAGTGGACGAGATTAGGTTTGAATAATTTTTAATTTCTAAATCCAAATTTCGAAATAATTTTTAAATTTCAAAAATTTTAAAATTAAATTATTAGAAATTGTTTAAAAATTAAAAATTAAAAATTAAGGTAATATGCCTAATGGCTCAACAAATGAAGAGCGTGAACGCCAGAGGGAATTAGCCCGTCAGAAATGGCAGGCGCAACTTAAAAGAAGGTCGATTGAGGAGCCAACCCTTCAAAGACGCGTCCTTTCTCCCGGAGAAATCCCTGATGAGACAAGGTTTATTAATTCTCAAAAACCAGAAGCAACAACCGCTCAGTTAAGGGCCGAGCGAGCTAGAGAAGTGGGTCGAGCGGCGCCAACAGACGGGGTTGGACCAAAACCTCAAGAATTTGGCGGACCGGTCCGGCCCAAACCTGAACCAGCGGGAGGACCGCAAATCACCAGAAGAGAACTTTCACCAGCTGAAGCAGCCGCATATTTAAGAGGCGAGCGAGCCAAAGAAGCGGCTTTAACTGGTGCTTTACAGCCAAGGCCAGCTGGTCCTGATTTGAGTCAATTAATGAAAGATAGGGTTAAAAATCTGACCGCCAAATTTTTGCAATGGGTTTGGAAAACCGTGCCCGGTTCATTTGGCGCTTCTTTACTTCTTTTACCCGTTTATTTTGCTATTGCTTATATTGGTCAATTTATAGAAAAAGGATTCTGTCGTTTGGGTGAAGAGTGGTTTGCCGGAGGAATGCCGGGCGGTGGCGGTGCGGCAGCCGGAGCTGGCACGGCAACGGCTGGTGCTGGAGCCGCCGGCGCAGCTGGCGCCGGAGCGGTTAGTGGGGCAGCTGGCGTGGCAACAGCTGGCGGAGGAGCAGCAGCTGGCGCAGCTGGGGCGGCCGGTAAACCGCCAATTGTTCCTCAATCTCCTGGTCAAGCAGATGTTGGTGGCGCGGCGGCTGGGGCTCAACCACCGGGCCCAGCCCAGGCAATAGGCCTACTTCAGAAAGCGCTTGAATATGGAGAGGTTGGATTGGCTAATTTTATTGCTCTTTTGTTTCTTTTCATTATTTTACTAATCTGTTTTATAATTTTCGCTGTTGTTAGACCGATAGAATTCCTTAAAAAAATAGGTATTTGGGAATCAGTAAAGCTGATTTGGGAGATGGTGAATAAATTATGAAGAATCTTGGTTTTAAAAATTATTATCCCCTTGTTTTCAGTGTCTTGCTGTTTGCTATTTGTTTTTTGTTATTAGCTAATATCACTTCAGCTCAGATTTTATATAAGCCGCAGATTCCCATTCCCGAATTTGAAAAGCCGGTTGAGATAACTGGCAAAACTCTGGCTGAATACATTCAGGCTTTATTTAATTGGGGCATTCCAGTGATTGCCACTTTAGCCGTGATTATGATTATGGTCGCTGGTTTTAAGTGGATGATTTCAAGGGGTAATCCGAGTGAAATCGGCAAAGCCAAAGATATGATTAGTAATGCTTTGGTGGCTCTAATTTTAGTTCTCGGCAGCCATTTTTTACTCAGTTTTATTAACCCCAGTTTGGTTCATTTGAAAGAATTGGATATAAAGAAGATCGAGACAATATACATAGATTTATGTCGCGATGTACCAGCTGATCAACAGCCGCCCAAAAGTAAAGAGACAGTAAAAGAGAAGGGTACGGAATGGGCAGCGAATGAGTGGTGGTGTCCTATAAGGTATAACATCAAACCCAAACCTGGCGTAAAGACTGCAGGACAATGCTGGGGTGATTGGTGTCCTCAGTCAACGGTTTGTGATGTCAGAAGCCATAAGTGTGTTTCTCCTGGCGACTTATGTCTTAGGGCCCACAAAGCACTTTGTTCAGATGTAGATAAGAAAATAGGAAATGGAACAACGGTCTGTCGACCAGCGCTTAACGAGAAGCGCGAGTCTATATTTTGTTATCCTGTTGATGTACTCAACTGTCCCAACAGTCACCCAACAAGGGTAAATTGTAATGAAAACAATAACAACGTGTGTTGGAATGTTGCTCGAAATCAACCGTGGGCTCAGCGGGCAAGGTGGGTTTATTATAAGGGGAAATGGCATACCGTGATGGCTTGGTGTCAGGACAAGGAAGTAAGAGCCGGTAAGACTATTGATTTAATTTGTTGCAAAAACGCTGCCGGACAATATAAACGCTGGAAGGGGGTGAACTCACGCCCATGGTGGCTTTGACTGACTTTAAAAGAGGCATAGACATTATAGTTTAAAGGGTTAACTTAAAATTAACTTAATATTTTCAAGACATTTATGCTTAAAAGAATTTTAGTTATTATTGGTTTTATTTTAATTGTGGCTGGGCTAACTTT
>CAYVCK010000006.1:11486-18861 GCA_964450195.1 uncultured Gammaproteobacteria bacterium | reverse complement strand
ATTATTGGTTTTATTTTAATTGTGGCTGGTCTACCTTTTCTTCTTTATTATGTTTTTTTCCGGCCAGCCAGACCGCCGGTCGTGGCGCCGCCAGAGGTGCCAGAAATGCCAGTTCGTTTGCCAGTCACGCGTGAGGCTTGGGAGAGAATGACGATTGAAGAGAGGGGTCGTTTAAATCTGCCCTTATTTGAATGGCCAGAAGAGGTTGTTGAAATACCACTGCCAGAAGTGCCGATTGAAGAAGTAATTGTGCCAGAGATTTCTGAAGTCGCTCAAGGTGGCAAGACTTGGGTCAATTCAGTGATGCCTGATAAAACCTTGGGCACTTTTCTTTCGGCTGATGGAGTCTCGAGCGTTTATTATAATCCTGATAATGGCAAATTTTATCGGACTGATGCCCTAGGAGCCAAAACCCTTCTTTCTGATCAAACTTTTTATAATGTTAAAAATGTTAATTGGGCGCCAACTACTGATCGGGCGATTATTGAGTATCCGGATGATTTTAAAATTATGTATGATTTCCGGATGCAAAAGCAATATACCTTGCCAAAAAATTGGTCTGAATTTTCTTGGGAGCCGAATGCTTCAAAAATTGCCTTTAAAGTTAATAGTCAATATCCAGAACAAATCTGGCTAGCTATTGCTAATCCTGATGGCACTGAAGCAAAACCAATTGAGCATATGGGTGATAATGCTGACAAAGTAACTATTGCTTGGTCGCCCAATAACCAGGTTATTGCTTTTAGTCGAACCGGTGAACCGCGGGCCGCCTTTGAACACAATATGCTTCTGATTGGTCTTCACGGCGAAAAGTTTAGATCTTTTGTTGTTGATGGTCTTGGTTTTGAGCCGATTTGGTCGCCAGCTGGTGATCGAATAACTTATAGTGTTTGGAACCCGGATACTGGTTATCGGCCAAAACTTTATTTGGTCGAGGCCCAGGGTGATCGGATTGGTATGAATAAAATTGATACCGGGCTTTATACTTGGGCGCATAAATGTTCATTTAATCAAACCGGCAGCACTCTTTATTGCGCGGTGCCGCGAAATTTAGCTGAAGGCGCTGGCGCTTTTTCTGAATTGGCCGGCTATACACAAGACAATTTTTATAAAATAGATGTGAGGACCGGCCAGATCGGTTTTTTAGCTGAACCGGGTATGGGTGGTTATGATGTGGAAAAAATTTATCTTTCCCAAGATGAGAACCTTCTTTACTTTACGGATAAGTTAACCGGCCGATTGAGATACATTAGATTGAGATAATTTCTAATTTCTAAATCCTAATTTCTAAACAATATCTAAATTCTAAATGTCCAAAAAGTTTTGAATTTTGGTATTCGCTGATTGGAATTTGTTTAGAATTTCGAGATTGGAATTTAGGATTTTTTAAGTCCCTAAGTTAGTCTATGATTATATGAACCGTCAAAAACCGAAATTGAAATATAAAATGTGTAAAGAAGACTGTAGTGGAGAAGATAAGATAAAGGGTTGTTTTAAGGTTTCTCCTAATAATCCTAATGATATGTATTGGTGTTGTGAATGTCATGGTTGTCCGACAGGCAGTGAACCATTGCCCGAAGGATATGAAAATTGTGTGGCATATTGTCAGGCAAATAAACTGCTAGGTGGTTCATATTCCAGTAATTATCCAAAATGTTGTCAATGTTCAGGGGTAGTAGCTAAGCCTTCTAAATTTGTTCTGCCTACGTTTCAGATCATTATTCCGGGACTTAAATTCACTGAAGACATACTTTTTGAAGAAGGCGGTAGGCAATATTACAAGTTTCCCTGGATTGGTGAATATCTTGTCGCTCTTTTTAAATGGGGCACGACAGCGCTAGCTATTTTAGCCGTGATTATGATTATGGTCGCTGGTTTTAAATGGATGACAGCGATGGGTAATCCGAGCAAAATTGGTCAAGCTAAATCAAAAATTAGTGATGCCTTATTTGGTTTAATTTTAATTTTAGGCGCCAATCTTTTGTTAGGCTTTATTAATCCAAGTTTAACCATTTTTAAACCGATTGTGATTGAAAAAGTTGAGAGAATTGAATTAAATGATTGGACAGAAGACGCGTCAGTAACTAACAGTACCTGTCCAGATCAGACCACATTTCAAAATATCAGCAATATTGATAATGTTGTTTTTGTTAGTCAGTATAGTCAGCCGTTTTTGCTGCCAACTACAGCTGAGAAGTTGACCTTAGTCGCTGCAGCGCTTAAAAATGAGAATGTTGTTTTGCAAGTCAATAATGCGTTTCGAACACGTGAACAACAAAAATTTTTATATGATAATCGTGGTAAAAATCCAGGCTGTATGCCAACAAAGGATAATCAATGCAACTGTCCTCACATGTTAGGAGCAGGTGTTGATGTGGTTTGTAAAAGTAAAAGCGTCTCCGACCCGTGTCAGGCAAAGGTAAAAAAAGCAATGTTAGACGCTGGTTTTTGCCAGCTGAGCAAAGAAGCTTGGCATTTTGAATATCCTAAAATGTCAGGTTCTTGTGTAAAATAATCAAACAATTAAAACCCGCGGCAATTTTTTCACTCGCTACTGGACGAAGAAATAGAAAATTTAAGGTGATAATAAAGCTCCCCATTAAAAAAAGCCATATTTTAAGCCAAGTTGTCAGGGTTTCACCCTTACATTCTTAAAAGAATAAAACCATTTTTGTCTGCTTGAGCAGTTTACATTTATCAGTGGGTTGGTATAATAGAAAAATATGAGAGATAAAGTTAAGACCATTTTTGTCTGTTCTAAGTGTGATGCCCAGTTTCCGAAATGGTTGGGCCAGTGTCAGGAGTGTGGAGGTTGGGGAAGCCTGCAAGAGCAGGAAATTAAAGTCTCCGCCAAAGGCGGATCCACCTCGGCTGGAAAAAGTTTGGCTGAGGTCGGTCAGGTTGTTGAGTTTGATAAAATAAAAACAGAAGATTTTCCGAGAATTAAAACTGGGATTGAAGAATTTGACCGGGTTTTAGGTGGTGGAATTGTGCCAGGAAGCCTTATCCTGCTTGGCGGCGAGCCGGGTATTGGGAAATCTACCATAATTTTGCAAATAGCAGAACGGGTTTCAAATCCGAAATCCGAAACTCGAAATCCGAAACAAATTCCAAATTCCAAATTCCAAATTTCAAATTCGGTATTATATGTTTCTGGTGAAGAGTCAGGTGAACAAATTAAAATGAGGATGGAGAGGTTGGGGATTGCCGGGCAGGGAATAGATTTTTTAGGTGAGACCGATGTTGGGACAATTATTGCCACTCTTGAGAAATATAAACCTCAAGCAGCCGTTATTGATTCAATTCAAACTCTTTCCTTTGCTGGCTTTCCTTCAGAAGCTGGCAGTGTTAATCAGATTAGAGCTTCAACGGCTAAACTTTTAGAAGCGGCTAAGAGAAATAAAACTGCCGTTTTTATCATTGGTCATGTGACTAAAGAAGGATTAGTGGCTGGACCGAAAACATTAGAACATATTGTTGATACGGTTTTATATTTAGAGGGCGATCCTTATCACCATTTCAGACTGCTCCGGGCAACAAAAAACCGATTTGGAGCAACCGGTGAAGTAGGCGTCTTTGATATGAAAGGCAAGGGTTTAGTCGAGGTTAAAAATCCTTCAGAGGCCTTTTTAAGTGAGCGAGTAGAAAATATGGCTGGTTCAGTGATTGGGGTGGTGATAGAAGGGACGCGGCCGTTTTTAGTCGAGGTCCAAGCTTTAGTTAGTCCAACCCATTTTGATTATCCACAGCGTCGGGCCCAGGGTTTTGATGTAAACCGTCTGGCCCTTTTAATTGCTGTTTTGTCGAGGCGAGTGGGGATTAATTTAAATAATTACGATGTTCATTTAAATATTGCGGGTGGAATTTGGATTGAAGAGCCGGCTATTGACTTGACTGTTTGCTTGGCTATTTTTTCTGCTTATAAAAATAAAATTTTTGATCTGAATATAGCGGTTTTTGGTGAGGTTGGTTTGGGTGGTGAAATTAGGCCGGTTAAGGAAATAGAAAAAAGAATTCATGAAGCGGAAAAACTCGGTTTTCAAAGAGTTCTTCTGCCAAGAATGCACATTTTGCCCAAAAGCAAGATTAAACTTGAGCCGATCAAAAACTTAAATGAGGCGATAAGTTTATGTTGAAAATTTTTCGTAAAATTTGGTTAATTATCCTGATAATTTTTTTTATCATCTTGGTCAGATTTGGTCTTTTTAATTTTTTACAAAGGGCTTTAGGACAAGGATTGGAGGGGCTAAATAGAGGGTATTTTTCTATTTCTAACTTTTTTGCCAGTTTTCGATCCCGCAAGGAGTTGATGGCAGAAAATCAAAGACTTTATGAGGAGGTCTTAAAACTTAAAACAGAGGTCAGCCAGTTAAGGGCTAAAGAGTTAGAAAATGAGACTTTAAGAGAGAGTTTAAATTTTACCAAAAGCGTTGCTTATCAAGTTAGGCAGGTTAATATCATTGGGAAAAGAATTGAAGCTAGTGCTGTTTTTTATATTATTGATCAAGGAGAAAATGCTGGCTTGAAAAAAGGGTTAGCGGTTATTCAGACTAATGGTTATTTGGTGGGCAAGCTTTTTAAGACAGAGAAAAATTTCTCGTTATTTTTGCCCTTAATGAATAATTATTTTTCTGCGGCCGTAGATATTATTTCACCTGAGGTCTCTCAAGATAAAAAGGGAGTTTTAAAATCCTTGACCACTGGTTTAGCTCAAGGGAAATATGGAATTTTGACAGAAATTGACCTTATTCCCTCTGATCGAGAAATAAAAATTGGTGATTTTATTATTACGTCAGGGCTTGAAGAACTGGTTCCGCGGGGGCTTCTCTTGGGTCAATTAGAAAAGATAGAAACCGGAGCGGATAAACTTTTTCAGCGGGCGATCTTAAATTCGCCAATCAAAATTGATGAGTTAAGAATAGTCGGGGTGGTTGTTTTTTAAATATTATGATTTGGAAAATTATTTTAAATATATTTTTATTGCTATTTTTTTTCATTCTCCAAAATAGTTTTTTTTCTTTTTTACCAATTGTTGTCTATTTAAATTTGCTTCTGGTTTGGTTGATTTTTGCCAGATTAAATGGTTATCTGGTTGATGCTAATTTTTTTGGTTTAGCGGTGGCGGCCGGGGTTTTTATGGATTTTTTCTCGTCTCATCCTTTTGGTTTTTATATTTTGGTGATGTTTTCCTGGGCCTTATTTTTTAATTGGCTAACCAGGAGATTTCTTAATTTAAATTTATTTTTAATTTTACTCTTATCGTTTTTGGGGTGTTTTGGTTATTTGATGGCTATTTTACTATTAGAACGATTATTGTTTTTTGCTCACCTGATTAATCTGGTTAGTGTTTTAGATAAATTATTTTTCTCGAAATCTTTTCAGATCATTGTCCTTAATGTTTTATTTATCAGTTTACTGTTTGCTGGTTTTAGTAGGTTGGTTAAAGTAAAAAGTTTTATCAAATAATTAATAAAAACATATGACGGTCGATCCTTTTACGGCTGAAGACAAGGCGGTTTCTTCTCACAAACTCGAGCTTTATTTAACAGAAAGAATGGAGGTTGATAGTTTTTTAGAGGAAGCCCCTCTTAGTGAGCCCTTGCTAAAAATATTTAGTCAAACAAGAATAAATTTGCTCTTTTTTATTTTTATTTTTGGCCTGGTTGTTCTATTTTTTCGTATTTTTTGGTTTCAAATTTGGCGAGGAAATTATTTTTACGATTTAGCCGAAGGAAATCGAATTCGGATCGAGCATCTGCAGCCGGAGAGGGGTTTGATTTTTGATCGGGAGAATAAGATTTTAGCTCAAAATATTCCTAATTTTGTTTTAGAAGTTGTCCCAGCTGATTTACCGCGAACTGTTGCCGAAAGAGAGAAGTTGCTAACCGAGGTTTTGACTAAAATTCCCAAAGAACGCCAAAACGAATTCTTAAACGAATTTCAGTCGATTCCTCTTTATACTTATGAGCCGATTAGTTTACTCAGCGATCTCCCTTACGAAGAGGCAATCAAATTGAAGATAGAATTAAGAGATAGTCCTGGTTTTTATATTGATATTCAAACAAAACGTCTTTATCCGTCAGATATTTCCCTTTCTCATCTTCTGGGTTATACGGGCAAAATCTCTAAAGAGGAACTCAAAAAAAATTCAGTTTATCTATTTAATGATGAAATTGGTAAGATAGGTTTGGAGTTTGTTTATGAAGGCTTGCTCCGGGGTCATTATGGTCAAAAGCAAATCGAGGTTGATAATCTAGGAAAAGAAGAAAGGATAATTAGTTTGAGGGCAGCCGGGCCCGGCAAGAGTTTGGTTTTGAATATTGATTTAGCCTTGCAGAAAAAATTAGCTGAATCGCTGGTAAAGGCAGTCGATTTTTCTCTAGCAAAAGCCGGAGCGGCGGTGGCTATGGATCCAAAAAACGGTGAAATTTTGGCTATGGTTTCGTATCCATTTTTTGATAATAATCTTTTGAGTCAAGGTATTTCTCGGCAAGATTTTGAAAGAATGGTTGCTCATCCGGCTAGACCATTTTTCAATCGAGCGATTTCCGGGGAATATCCTTCTGGCTCAATTATTAAACCGACAATTGCTCTTGGTGCCTTAGAAGAACAAATTATTACTCCTAAAACGACAATTGTTAGCGCTGGGGGAGTTTCTGTTGGTCAGTGGTTTTTTCCTGATTGGAAAAAGGGCGGTCACGGCCCGACTGATGTGGTTAAGGCTTTAGCTGAATCAGTAAATACTTTTTTTTATTATCTTGGTGGTGGTTATGACAGCTTTAAAGGGCTAGGACCGGAAAAAATAAGTCAGTGGCTTCGGTTGTTTGGTTTTGGTCAGACAAGCGGGATTGATTTATCAGCTGAACAAAAGGGCTTAATTCCTGAGCCAGACTGGAAGATGAAAATAAAAAATGTGCCTTGGTATGTTGGCGACACCTTTCACCTGACTATTGGCCAGGGAG
This sequence comes from uncultured Gammaproteobacteria bacterium, assembly GCA_964450195.1. Lineage (GTDB taxonomy): Bacteria > Patescibacteriota > Patescibacteriia > UBA2591 > CALHIP01 > CAYVCK01. The sequence continues at coordinate 11,899 of CAYVCK010000006.1, read as the reverse complement.
ATATTTTAGTTACCCCTTTGCAGGTGGCCAACTTTACTAGCGTCTTGGCTAATAATGGCAAGCTTTTTCAGCCCCAAATTCTAAAAGCTGTACTTGATGAGGAGGGGAACACTTTGACGACAATCAGGCCAAAAATTATTAGAGAGATTTTTTTTAGCTCTGAAAATTTACAAGTGATTAAAGAGGGATTAAGGATGGCCGTTGTTTCTGGTACGGCTCGGGCTTTGTCTGACTTGCCGATTGAAGTGGCTGGCAAAACAGGGACTGCTCAGGCAACAAGAGGTCAGCCCCATGCTTGGTTTACTTGTTTTGCCCCATATGATGAGCCTGAGCTGGTTTTGGCGGTTTTAGTTGAAAATGGCGGGCAAGGGAGCCAAGTGGCTTTACCGGTCGCTAAAGAGGTTTTGAAATGG
>CAYVCK010000006.1:0-11474 GCA_964450195.1 uncultured Gammaproteobacteria bacterium | reverse complement strand
AGAAAAATTAAAAATTAAAAATCAAAAATAAAAAATAAAATCAGTAGTTTATTTATAGTTCAAGATTCTTAATTTATTTTAAGTGCCTTGTTTTTTTATTTTAAAATGATATAATAAGTGCAATTGCTACTCACCTTAATAATGGTTTCTCTTTTAGATTTAATGACTAATGCCAAAAATACAAACCCAAAGAGAAAAAAAAATAATTTTTACATTTTTGATATGTATTTTTGACCTTTGATATTTAATATTTAATTTTTGAGACTGAGTAGATTGGATAAACAAAGATATGACTAAAAAAGTTAAAAAGACAAAAGAAAGACAGAAATTGAAAGGAGTCCCAAGCGTAATTACTCAAACAGAGGTAAGGGCGGCAACTGTTCCTGAATATCGGGCTAAGCAGATCGCGGTTTTAGATGGCTTGGAACCGGTTAGGCGTCGACCAGCCATGTATATTGGTTCCACTGGCCCAGAAGGGCTTCATCATTTAATTTTTGAGGTTGTTGATAATTCAATTGATGAGGCAATGGTCGGCTATTGTCATAATATCATTGTTGAACTTTTGCCAGAGAATAAAGTAAGAGTTACTGATGACGGTCGGGGCATCCCAGTTGATATTCATCGGCCGACCGGTCTTTCTGCTTTAGAAGTGGTTATGACCAAGCTTCATGCTGGAGCAAAATTTGATCGCCGAGTTTATAAAGTTGCTGGCGGATTGCACGGGGTGGGTGTTTCAGTAGTTAATGCCCTATCCTCCTGGTGTCGAGCAGAAGTAAGAAGAGAGGGTAAACTTTGGGTTCAGGAATACAGGAGAGGTAAACCGACCGGCAAAGTAAAATTAACTGGTAAAGCCGAAGGAATGGGAACAAGTATAACATTTGTACCAGATCCAGAGATTTTTCACGAGATTAAATTCGATTTAAATATCGTTTTAAATCATTTACGTCAGCAGGCGTATTTGACTAAAGGGGTGATTATTAAAGTGAAAGATTTACAAAAGGAAGATGAGCCATTCGAATATGTTTTTTATTTTGAAGGTGGCATTGTTTCTTATATTAAACACCTCAATAGGAATAATAAACCAATTCATGATGAAATTTTTTATTTAGCTAAGGAACGGAACGGGGCGTTTGTTGAGATCGCCTTTCAATATATAGAGGATTATAAAGAATTAGTTTTTGGTTTTGCTAACAATATTTATACCTCTGACGGGGGAACACATTTGGTTGGTTTTAGAACCGCCTTAACCAGGACCCTTAACACTTATGCTAAAAATCAAGAATTACTTAAGGAAAAAGAGGAAAATCTAACCGGTGAAGATGCCCGTGAAGGTCTTACCGCGATAGTTAGTGTTAAAGTTTCAGAACCACAATTTGAGGGGCAGACAAAAAATAAATTAGGCAATATTGAGGTTAAATCAATTGTGGAAACAGTTTTTGGTGAGGGCTTGACAGATTTTTTAAACGAAAAACCAAAAACAGCTGAGGCAATTATAAAAAAGTGTCTTTTAGCGGCTCGCGCCAGATGGGCGGCCAAGACGGCCAGGGAAGCTGTTTTACGTAAAGGTGTACTCGAGGGGTTTGCTTTGCCCGGCAAATTGGCTGATTGTACAAATGACGATCCGAGTCAATCAGAGCTTTTTATCGTTGAAGGTGATTCGGCTGGTGGTTCAGCCAAACAGGCTCGCGACCGGATGTATCAAGCTGTTCTGCCATTGCGCGGTAAGGTTCTTAACGTCGAAAGGGTGCGAATTGATAAAATTTTAGCTAATTCAGAATTGAAGGCTTTGATTATCGCTTTGGGGACTAATATTGGCGAAGAGTTTGATTTAACAGATCTTCGTTATCATCGGATTATTATTATGGCTGATGCTGATGTTGATGGCTTACATATCAGAACCCTGCTTCTTACTTTTTTCTATCGGTATTTTGTAGAGATTATTAAGGCGGGATATCTTTATGTTGCTCAACCCCCTCTTTACCGAATAGATTATGGTAAGGAAAAGAAATATATTTATTCAGAGGAAGGGAAAAACAATTTTTTAAAAAGAATAACTGATTCTAACCGAGGTTTTGATAAAAAAGTAAAAGAGGTGATTCCTAAGAAGGTTGCCGCTAGTTTTACCGTTAAAACGATAACTTCTAAATTAGAAGAAGGAACAGGGGAAAACATTTTAGCGACCGGTAAGGCAAGTTTAATCAATATTCAACGTTATAAAGGGTTAGGCGAGATGAATCCAGAGGAGTTATTTAGAACGACCATGGATCCAACACATCGCCTTTTAAAACAGGTTACTATTGACGACGCCGAGCAGGCAGATACAATATTTGAGATTCTGATGGGCAAAGAAGTTGAGCCGCGGAAACACTTTATTCAAACTCACGCTTCCTCAGCCAATAATTTAGATGTATAATATAATATAGTGATTACAATTTATGATTCAAAAATTGATTAAATATATTAAAGAGTCTCGTTTCGAGCTTAAAAAAGTAGTTTGGCCGACTCGCAAAGAAACTATTAATCAAACAATTTTAGTGGTTGGCATTAGCGTTGCGGTGGCGATTCTGTTGGGGGCGATTGATTATTTCTTAACTAAAATTGTTACTTTAATTATTGGTTGATTATGCCTAAACAAATGCAACAAGGTCGGCATTGGTATGCGATCCATACTTATTCTGGCTATGAAGAAAAAGTGGCTATTAATTTAAAGCAAAGGATTCAATCAATGGGGATGGAAGATAAAATTTTTAATGTTATTGTGCCAACCGAAAAACGAATTAAAATTAAAGGCGGACGAAGAAAGATAGTGGAAGAGAAAATGTTTTCTGGTTATGTTTTAGTGGAGATGATTGTCACTGATGATTCTTGGTATGTAGTTCGGAATACGCCAAATGTGACTGGTTTTATTGGCACCGGCACAACGCCAGCGCCACTTTCCGATACCGAAGTAAAGATGATTCAGAAAAGAATGGGCGTTGAAGAGCCAAAATATAAAATTGATTTTCTGGTTGGCGATCCGGTTAAGGTTGTTGATGGACCATTTAAAAACTTTGAAGGCAAAATTTCCGAGATTGATGAACTCAGAGGTAAGATAAAGGTTTTAGTTTCCGTTTTCGGTCGCGAGACGCCGGTAGAATTAGATTTTTTACAAGTTAAGAAGATTTAATCGATGCCAATATACGAATGAATATTAATTATACTAATTTTTATTCGTATCATTAGTATGTATTAGTATATTAGTATCGCGTTTATGCCTAAGAAGATAAAAACAATTATTAAACTTCAAATTCCCGCTGGCCAAGCAACACCCGCTCCGCCAGTTGGTCCGGCTCTTGGTCAGCATGGTCTTAATATTGGTGAATTTTGTAAGAAATTTAACGAGATGACCAAAGATAAAGTTGGTAATACCATCCCGGCCGAGATTACGGTTTATGAAGACAGGACTTATTCTTTTATCCTAAAAACTCCACCCGCTTCAGAATTACTCAAAAAAGCAGCCGGCTTAGAAAAGGGGTCAGGCAAACCTTTGCAAGATAAGGTGGGAAAAGTAACCCGTCAACAGATCAAAGAGATCGCCAAAGTTAAAATGCCAGATTTGAACACTGATAATCTTGATCAAGCAGTAAAAATTATTGAAGGGACGGCTCGACAGATGGGGATAGAAATCAAGGGAAAATAAAAAATTAAAAAGCAAAAATAAAAAATACAAATATTTTTACATTTTAAGGTTTGTGTTTTTAATATTTTATTTAGTTTTTAGTGAAGTGCTTATGTCTGGTAAAAAATATCAACAAGCTGAAGCAAAAATCGATTCAAATAAAGTCTATGCTTTAGAAGAAGCGGTGAAGTTTATTAAAGAAAATAAAACCGCCAGCTTTGATGAAAGCGTTGAATTGCATTTAAGATTAGGTGTTGATCCAGAAAAAACTGAAGAGCTGGTGCGGGGTTCGGTTATTTTGCCACATGGGACAGTAAAAAGAAAAAAAATCGCCGCTTTTGTAAGATCGGAAAAAATAAATGAGGCGAAATCAGCTGGTGCTGATATTGTCGGAGGGCAAGATTTGATAAATCAAATTAAGGAGAGTAAGCGCTGTAGTTTTGATCTGGCTGTCGCTGAGCCAGCCTTAATGAAAGAGTTGGCTTCGATTGCTAAGATATTAGGGCCAAAGGGTTTGATGCCAAACCCAAAAGCCGGGACAGTGACAGAAAACGTTAAAGAGACGATTGCTGAATTGCAAGGAGGCAAAATTACTTTTAAAAATGATGCGGATGGCAATCTTCACTTAGTTTTGGCTAAAGTTTCTTGGCCAGAAAATAAGATTTTAGAAAATATTAAAATTTGCCTGGCGGCGGTGAACAGGTCCAAGCCAAAGACGTCAAAAGGTGTCTTTATTAAGAAAGCGGTGATTTGCACAACTATGGGACCAGGGATTCGCATAAGTGTCTAATTTCTTCAGCCAAAGGCTGATCCGCCTCTGGCGGAAATTTCGAAATAATTTTTGGATTTTATATTTTTAAAAATTGAATCATTAAAAATTGATTAAAAATTCAAAATTCAAAATTAAAAGTTAATTTGGATTTATGCCAAAAATCACTCGGCTAGCTAAAGACGAATATTATTTAAATATCGCCTTAGAGATATCTCGCCGGGGAACCTGTCTTCGTCGTTGTTTTGGTGCCATTATTGTTAATCATGACGAAATTATTAGCACTGGTTATTGCGGCGCGCCACGCGGAGCGCCAAATTGTATTGATTTAGAGATTTGCCCGCGAGAGAAGGTCGGCATTCCTTCCGGTGAACGTTATGAGTTGTGTCGCAGTGTTCACGCGGAAATGAATACTATTATTTCGGCTGAAAGATCAAGAATGCTTGGTGGGACAATGTATATTGCTGGTCGAAACACTTTTGATAATACTTTAACTGAGGCTCATCCTTGTAAAATGTGTCGTCGGGCTATTATTAATGCTGGTATAAAAAGAATAGTAATTAGAAAAAGCGATGGTGGAATAAAAGAGATTTTAATTGAGGAAGAATTTATAAAAAATTTATAATTTTTTAAATATCAAAAGAAAAATCCTGGTTTTTTGACCAGGGTTTTGCGATTTTATTTTTTTTCTGCGGCTGGATAAAATTGAGGAGATTGAGAAGAGAATTTAAGCCTTGATTTAAGGGCCTGTCAAACTTGGTCGGCCCTTTTTTTGTTTTACATGTTTTAATTTATTTATTATACTATTTCTATACCTAAATCAAAAAAGGGGATTATTAATTATTTTGTCTTTTTTTAATTTTTGGTATTATTAAATTATGATTAAGAATCCTTATCCTGGCAAATTCATTGTTTTTGAAGGGTTAGATGGTTCTGGTCAATCAACCCAAGCCGCTAAATTAGTAGATTATTTAGATGATAAAAAACAAACGAGTCGTTTTGGTTATAGCGGTGCTTATCTGACTAAAGAACCAACAGCCAGTTTGATTGGTGGGCTTATTAGGGGACAGCTAACTCATGATTGGCAATCTTCTCTTGAGTGTCTCCAACTTCTTTTTGCCGCTGATCGTGCTTATCATTTAGAAAAAGAAATAATCCCTCTTTTAGAGAAGGGAGTAATTGTCATTTCCGATCGTTATTTTTTTTCTAGCTTTGCTTATGGCGCTCTAAAACTTAACCAGGAGTGGCTTTTTAAAATTAACCAGAATTTTTTGTTACCAGATATAACTTTCTTTATTGATGTTGCTCCCAAGATTTGCGTTGAGAGGATTCGAAAAAATCGTTATAGAGCGGCTCTTTTTGAAAAAGAAGAGGTTCTGGACGGGGTCTGGAAAAATTACAAGAAATTAGCGAAAAAATTTCAAAATTTTTATATTATCAATGGCGAGAAATCAGTCGATAGAGTTTTTGAAGATATTAAAACCATCATCGACCATCAGCTTCCAGCAGGAGTGACGTTAAAAATTTGAAGGGTTTAGCTGGGTAGAGGAAGTAGTTGTTTTAATCAAGGTGAATCACATCCACCTTTTTTATTTTTTCTTTAAGTTCAGGATATTGGAGAAGATCAGGACTAGTATTAATAATATTTTTTGCCGCTTCTTCTGCCTCTTTGATAATTTGAGCATCCGAGAATTTGGCAATTTTTAAAGTTTCTAAGAAACCTGATTGTTCGGTGCCGAAGATTGCCCCCGGGCCTCTTAATTCTAAATCCTTTTCCGCTAATTCGAAGCCATTTCTGGCAGTTAATAAGGCTCTTAATCTTTGATTAGCTTTTTCAGAATAAATTTCCATGAATAAAAAACAATATGCTTGATGTTCAGCTCGACCAACTCGACCCTTGAGTTGCCAAAGTTGAGATAAACCAAACCTCTCGGCTCCCTCAATTAACATTATAGAAGCATTTGGAATATCAATCCCCACCTCGACGACAGTAGTTGAAATTAAAATTTTAATTTTGTTTTTCAAAAAATCTCTCATTATTTTCTCTTTTTCTTTTGCTTTAAGTTTTCCATGAAGCATGGCTAATTTTAAATCAGGGAAAATTTTTTTGTCTAATTTTTCATATTCTTGCTTCACTGCTTTGGTTTCCCAAAGCAACGCGGATTGATGCTGATTCTCTCCGCGCTGATCCGCGCTGATATAGCCGCGTTGATCCGCGTCTATGAGAGGACAAATAACAAAGGCCTGATGGCCATTTTTAATTTCTTTTCTGATAAAGTTGTAAATTTCATTTTTTTCTTCAGGTTTAACGATTTTTATTTTAACTTCTTTCCGGCCCGGCGGCATCTCGTCAATAATAGAGAGGTCTAAATCGCCGTAAAGCGTTAGAGCCAAAGATCGAGGAATGGGCGTGGCGGTCATTGACAAGAAGTGTGCCACTTCTAACACTGATTCTCGCTGATTGCCACGTTGATTCTCGCTGATGTATCTGCGCTTATCTGCGTTTTGATCCGCGTTTATCCGCGCAGAGAGCCGTGCTCTCTGTTCAACGCCAAAGCGATGTTGTTCATCAACGATAATAAAGCCGAGTTTATTAAATTTTACTCCTTTTTGTAAAATGGCATGAGTACCAATGACTAAATCTATTTTACCAGATGAGATCATTTTTAAGATCTTTGACTTTGATAAATTCCCTTGCGAACTCTTAACCTCTGAACTGGCTTCGCCAGCACTGAAACTCTGAATATCTTTCTGAGTCTCTTTTTTATTCAGAGATTCTGTGATTGCAAGTTTTTGCTCCTCTCTAGTTAACAAACCAATTTTAATCGGCCAATCCTTTAATAATTTGATAATATTTTCGAAATGTTGATTCGCCAAAATTTCGGTTGGCGCCAGGTAGGCAATCTGATAGCCATTTAAGATGACATTAAGGATAGCCATAGTAGCGACCACGGTTTTACCTGAACCAACATCGCCCTCAAGCAGCCGATTCATTGGTTGCGGTTTTTCTAAATCTTTAATAATTTCCCAGGCGGCTTTTCTTTGGGCATTAGTTAATTTAAAAGGTAGATCTTCGACAAATTTTTTGGTTTCGTTTTGATGAAAGATAATAGGATAACTTTTTTGGGCTTTGATTTTTTGGCGAATGAGCTGGGTTTTAATTTGGAGAAGAAATAATTCGTCAAATTTTAATCGGTGAGTGGATTTTTCTAGCCAAACTTGATTGACCGGGAAATGGATTTGCTCCAAAGCAAGAGCTAAATTAAGAAGTTTATATTTTACTCTTATTATTCTTGGCAACCAATCTTCAATTTTCTGGACAACAGGCAAAGATAATTTAATTAGGTATCTAATTTGTTTTTGGGAGAGCCGAGCCGTCGTGGGATAAACAGGAACAATCCGGCCTAAATGAATTGGCGCTTCTTTTTTGACGGGTTCATAAGATGGGTTGAGTAATTCCAGGCCATAGTATTCATTTAATTCCATTTTACCGCCGAGATAAACCTCGTTACCTGGTCGTAAGATCCTGGTTAAAAATGGCTGATTAAACCAAACAACTTTTAAAGAGCCAGTTTTATCCGAGACAATGGCTTCAGTGATGAGCATTCGTTTCTGCGGACTTCTTTTGTTGGCAATAAGATTTATTTTTACTTTAATCGTCCCAGATTTTTTCGTTTTTAATTCAGCGACAGTGAGAATTTTGCTAAAGTCGTCGTAACGAAAGGGGAAATAAAAAAGCAGGTCTTCCACTGCTTTGAGACCGAGTTTAGCTAATTTTTTAGCCGTGGTTGTGCCAACCCGACCAAGTTGCGAAACTGGACTGGAGAGATCCATACAACTTAAAAAATTTTTAATTTCAAATTTCTAATTTCTAAACAATTCCTAAATTTTCAAATTTTTTGTCAGTCAAAAGTGCTGACAGATTTTGAATTTAGAGTTTCCACGGCTATGCCGTGGATGTATATTTTAGCAAAAGTTTGACTTTTTTGCAAGAAGTCTTTATAATGGAGATATAGCAGAATTAATTTTATTCTTATGAGAGCATTGTTCCCCAAAGGAAAGCAGACGAAAATTATTGATAAAATTCTCTCAAAAATTTCAATTAGAGAGGCCGCTAAACTATGCAACCTTTCAGAAAGGACTATTCGAGATTGGCAACGTGAAAAATTTTCAGTGGATTCCAAAGCGCTTCAGAAATTATGTCAAAAAACTAGCATTTCATTTCCCTCCAACGTTGAATTAAAAAATGACTATTGGTATGTGACTCTCAGTTCATCGGCTGGTGGAATTGCTGTCTATAAAAAATATGGAAGAATTGGAGGTGATCCAGAATATCGAAAGAAAAAATGGTATAAGTGGTGGGAGCGTGAGGGTAGATTTAAGCAACATCCGATTATTAACACTTGTTCTCCTATTAAGAAGTCGAGAAAATCTAGTAAACTTGCGGAGTTTGTTGGAATCATTATGGGCGATGGTGGCATTACCAGGAGACAAATAATTATTACATTGCATCGAGTAGATGATAAAAAATATGGCAATTTTGTGATTAAATTAATTAAAAAACTTTTTAATGTTACGCCAAGTGTGTATCATGATTTTAAAAATTCAGTTAACGACATCGTAGTATCAAGAACTGAATTAGTAAAATTTTGTACTTCAATAGGTTTGGTGATTGGCAGTAAAGTGAGACAACAAATTGATATTCCAAAATGGATAAAAAAGAATAAAAAATTTTTAATTGCTTGTGTGCGCGGTCTTATTGATACGGATGGTTGTGTATTTTTGCATTCATATAAAGTAAACAATAAAATTTATCGTTATAAAAAACTAGCTTTTTCTAATTGTTCAAAGCCACTAATTAAGACAGTATATCAATTTCTTAAAAAAAATAATTTTTCTCCCAGAATTACTCGCGATGTAAAAGATGTAAGAATTGAGAGTAAAAATGATATAAAAAATTATTTTCAAATTATCGGCTCTCACAACCCAAAACACTTGAAAAATTTTCTAAAATAAAATATACTTAAGATATCTTTTAGGAGGAGTCGCCTAATGGTTGGGCAGAGGTTTGCTAAACCTTAACCGTCTAAAAAGCGGTTTGTGGGTTCGAATCCCACCTCCTCCGCCAAGTTTCAAAATTGGAGTTTTGGGCGATTGTTGCCTCGCCCCGCCTTCGGCGGCGCTCGGCGTCTGCCAAGATTTTGAACGGATTTTTGAAATCAAAAACAAGTTTTTGATTTAGAATTTGGAAGTTCGAACCTAATTTTTTAAGGAAGTCTTTCTTTTCTTCCAAATTCCGGCTTTTTGCCAAAATTTCCGCACATTTCGCCTCATTTACGAACCGAATTGCCGGTTCGAACCAATTATCTCTTTTTTGCTCAAAATCGGCTAATCTGTCTTTCAAAAGTTGTTTTTGCTGGACAAGTTTATTTTTATTTTCTTGATATTCCGACAGAGAAATAACGTTTTCAAGATAGGCATTCATCAACCTTTCCAGTTTCGCATCAATTACCGCTATTTTCTCTTTCAAATTTTGAGCAAAAGTTTCCGACGACTGGACTTTCAGCGATTTTTCTTTTTCCAGTTCAGCTATTATATTTTTTGTCCAGTCATTGGGCAAAGAAACTTTTTGAATGTATTCGTTTATTTGTTCCGCCAAGTTTTCCTCGCGGACATATTTTTGAGAACATTTTGTTTTTCTTTTCGTACAGTGGTAATAGTTATGGCCTTTTTGGGTTTCAGCGGTAATCAGACAACCGCACTCGCCGCAACGGATAAATCCGCGAAAAACAAAGTATTTCAACTTTTTCTTGTTTGGCTTGCTTTTGCTTTGTATTATTTCCTGAACTTTATCAAAAAGTTTCTTTGTGATAATTGGTTCGTGTTTTCCTTCGTAAAGTTCATTATTGTAACGGATAAGTCCGCAGTAAAAAGGGTTTTTGAGAAGATACTGATAATTTGAAATGCCCAAAGTCTTATTTTTGCGGCCAATCAAACCTAATTCATTTATAGTTTCGCAAAGCCGCCGCAGGGAATAATTGCCGGTTGAATACAGCTCAAAAGCTTTTTTGATGAGCCGAGCTTTACTTTTGTCAACAATGATGCCTTTTGTGTTTCTGTCGTTCAGATAGCCGAGCGGGGCCATCTGCGGCCATAAACCCTGCTTCAGTTTCTGTCTTATTCCTCTTTTGATATTTTCCGAAAGACTATCAATGTAGTATTTTGACTGGCCGAAAGCGATCTGCAACATAAATTTTCCCTGCGGCGTATTTTCAAACCAAAAACTCGGGAATTTTAGCTCTTTGATAATTCCTGTGTCCACAAGATAAATGATTTGTCCGCCGTCAACGGAATTACGAGCAAGGCGGTCAGGGTGCCACGCTAAAATTCCCGTTGCTTCGCCCGCCTCAATTCTTTTTAACATTTCAGCGAAGACAGGCCGGCCCGGCTTCTTGGCGGTTTGCTTTTCTACAAGCAAGTCAACGACTTCCAGATTTTCCTTTTTCGCCAACTCCTTCAACTCGGCGATTTGGTCGTTGATACTTCTAACCTGCCTGTCTTCGCTGTCCGTTGATTTGCGGGCGTAGATAAAAAACTTTTTGGTTTGATTATTTTCTTGTGTCATATTGTTTCTGTTATTAGGCAGTCAAAATATTTGAAATTATCGCTTTGCCTTTCGCCGAAGGCGAAAGAAAAAAATTGGTTTTAAAACTTTTGTTTTGCCCGAGCTTCGCTCGGCGAACTTCCGTTTGAGCGGGCAGAAATTGTTTTTGGATTTCAAAAATCCCTTCAAAATCACGGCGGAAGCCGAGCCCGAGCGTAGCGAGGGCGAGGCAACAATCGCCCAAAACTCCAATTTTGAAACTTGGCGGGACCTTTTGGACAAAATCCGAACTTTTTTTGACGAAAATCCAGACATTGATTTTTAATTGTCGCCCGCAGGGCGACAATCCCGCCCAGCGTTTCCGCCCGCCTGACGGCGAGCAAAACAGAAAAATTTTCTCAACATTTTTTTATCCGCCCCCTCGCAAAATTTTCTTCAATTAA
>CAYVCK010000005.1:18710-24458 GCA_964450195.1 uncultured Gammaproteobacteria bacterium | reverse complement strand
GCCCGCCTTGACTTCGCCGCATATTTTTGAGAAGTTAATTTCTACTCACAAACTCTCTTTCAGAATAAATATAATCTATGGAATATCAGTCAAGGCGATGTCGGGCGGGTGATTTAAATATTGGAATTTGTTTACCTGCCCGCCAATGCCTTTCATTATGTTTCTTCGGCTAAAATAAACTTTAAAGAATATCTTTAATCATTTTCGATAACTTTGTTGGCGATGGCAGGCGGGGGATTTTGTGCTTCGGATTTAGGATTTTTAATTAGTTCGGGCAGGTAGGGATGCTTTTCTTTTCGCTAAATAGATAGTATAATTTATTTATGTCTCGCTTTAATCAGAAATCTCAAACCCTGATTGAGACCGTCGTGGCGACCGGCTTAATTATTATTGCTTTAACAGCCATTATTTCACTATCTCTTTCTTCGCTTGCCTATGGCAGCCAGAGCGTGGAATGGTTAATAGCCATAAACTTGGCTCGCGAAGGTATTGAAACCTGTCGGGCTATTCGCGAAGGAAATTGGGTTAATGAAAACGCCAGCTGGCCTTTTGGTTTAACAGATGGCAATTTTGTGGCTAATGCTGGGGCGATTAGTCTTACTACTGCCTCAAATTCTAACATTGACCAGTGCGGGAACTGTAGACTTTGCCTTGACCAAACAACCAAGCAATATTTTCATGCTGAGGCAAGCGGTAGTTGTGGCAGCCGGCTTTCAACGGTTTTTCGGCGTTTAATTAATATTACAAACATTACAGAGCTCCCCGATTGCGGTGGTAATTGCGAAAAGAAAATTACCGTGATTATTAAATGGATAGAAAAAGGCCGGCCCCACACTGTTTCTTTAGAAACCCGTTTAACTAACTGGCGTTAGCTGTATGATAACATGATAGCATTGTAACATAACAACATTATGAGGAGTAAAGAGTTTTATAAAAGACTAAAAGAGAAGATGGATGAATAGGTACATTTTGTCTATGGATTAAGTCGCGAATTGCCATCAGAAGAATTATATGGTTCAACATCGCAAATTAAACGAGCTGCTTTATCTATTATTTTAAATTTTATTGAAGAATTTGCTCGTCGACGAAAGGCTGTTCAACTTAACTTTTTCGAAATTTCGTATGAATCATTGAAGGAATCAAAATATTTACTTTATTTTGCCTTGACAGAAAAATATATTCCTAAAGAAAAATATAATAAAGGTCTAAAAATGGCTAATGAAATAGGTGCTATGTTGTGGTCAATAATTAAAGGGCTAGAAGATGACAAAGAATAAATGTTACAATGTTATAATGTTAAAATGTTCTCATAACAAAGGTTTCACCCTGATCGAGCTTCTGGTTTCAGTTGGCATTTTGATTATGGTGGTGCTCATCTCCACCGGCATTTATGTTTATACGGTTGGCGGCCAGCAAAAAAATGTGGTCACGGTCAATCTTCAGCAGGAGGGCCAGTATCTTCTCTCTATGATGAGTAAAGATATTCGCGAAAACTGCCTTGATTATGATTATTATATCACAACTCTTCCCGTCCCAGTTTATACTTTGGCTTTAGCTAATAGTTATGATTCACCACAAACTTATTATGCTTATCGTTATAATCTGCCGGGTCGGCTGGTGGAAAGATGCCAAAAAACTAGTTCTCGCTGTACGGCCGCGAGCGATTTTGCGCCAATCACAATGAAAGATGTAAAAGTAGATATTTTATCTTTTTACATTAGTCCTCTAACCAATCCCTCTACTTATGGTGTCGCCTATGCGATTCCGCCCCGCATTACCACGGTTTTAGAACTTCGCTCACTTGATCGCTTTGGTGTCCGACGTCTGCGCCTTGAGACCATGGTCATGCAGCGGAGAGTTGAGAAAAGATAAAGGAAAATTATCCAAACAGTCTAAACAATTAATATCTACAAGTATCAATTAGTATCAACAAGTATCTATGAATTTCAAGCCCCATCAAGCTATTTCCATTGCTTTGATTATTTTAATTATCGGCGGCATCTTAACTTCTGCGCTTTTGGTTTTTGATCTTTTAAATCGGCCAGCTCGGATAACTAAAGGTTTTGAGCATTCAGAAATGGCTTTTTATGCGGCTGAAGCAGCCAAAGAAAAAGCGCTTTATCGAATTTTTAAAAATCGTTGTCTACTCGCTCAAAATCCGTCCCAGTGCGCAGTAAGCGGTTCTCTTTGGTCCGCTGGCCCAGATTATGAAACAAGTTCTGACTCTGTGGTTTCCAGGAGCAGTCCTTGGTCCTTTTCTTTAGCTCCTAATCAAGTTTTTCATTTTTATTTAGACGTGAATACTACTTACCCGTCGCTTCTCACTGTTGCCTCGGTCCCAGATACTGATTTGGTTGTTTTTGAAGAAGAATTATCTGATGGTGCTAAAGCCGAGCAAATTTATACTGATCTTTCTTCTAGTATACCTATTACAATTAGTAGTGATTATCGTTATAAAATTGCGATTCGTAATCGCGCTTTAACTTCTCAAAATTACAGTCTTTCTTGGTCTGATAGTTTACCTTCTGGTTTTAAGGTCTCAGTAATAGGCCGTTATCGTGGGTATCAACGCCAGGTTGATATAGAAATTCCCCGCTGGCAGATTACCGGTTCATAACCCCCCCCTTCTTAACAATTGTTTTTATCGTGGTATAATATAACTATAAAATTTTTAATTTACCAATTTTCAATTTCTATTAAATTTTTAATGAATCAATTTCCAGACAGTAAGAGCAAGGAATATGATTTAGAGGAGAGAGCAGTGAAATTTGCCGAGAATGTAAAGAATCCCATGAATTCCATCTTATCTTTTAGAGAATCACCACTACATCAGACAAAAAATTTTAAATAAAATTAAAATATTAAAGATTTTATAATTCCTGTCTTAGAAGACAGGAGACGAGGTAAATTTATGAACTTCAAAAAACTTCAGAGCCAGTCAGCCCGTCCTTTTGGTCGAGAAATAAGGACTTGGTTGATCGGTTTTTTTATTTTTATTTTGGCTGGTTTTTTGGCCGCAAGTTTTAGTTCTCTTTTTGCTCAGACCTGGACCGAACCTTCAGCCGCGCCGCCTGGCAGTAATGTTTCGGCGCCGATTAATGTTTCAGATCTTTATCAGACAAAAAGCGGGGCATTACAGATTAATGGTAGTTCCACGAACTGGAAGGGGATGGGTGTGGGCAAGAGTGTTTTAACTCTTGGTTCTGGTGAGAATTTGATTTATGGTCGAATTCACGGCAATTCTGATAGTCAATCCAACTTTCTTTTGCTTCAGAATTCTGGCTTGACCAAAACAGACAGGTTTCGGGTCGATTCCCGGGCCAGGGTTTTTATTGGCGATCGTCTACAAATCATGCCAGATGGCATTTCCCATTTTGAAAGATTCCAGGCCCGAAAAGCGAGCGCTACTATTAATAAACCAGCTATTATTTATCAGGTTTTGCTTGGTTTTTGTCAGCCAACAACTACCGCAGGTGGCGTAAATGGGGTAGATTGTGATTCGGCTAAACAGTTAGATAAACAGTTAGAACTAATTTCTGCGGACGCTCATTTTTCTTGTGCCACAAGAAAACATTGTTATAAAGACGCGCCACTCTGTAGTACTTTAGGAGACAACTGGTTGGAAGAAACGGTTGGCTATGATGATTGTTGCCAGACCAAATATGCGGCCAAAAGAGTTTGTTATAAAAAAGTTGATTATTCACCAGGGACTGCGCTAAGCGCGGTTGGTTCAACCTGGCGGCAAAAATTAGCTTTTTATTCTGAGCCTTGTACAGTATCGAAAACAGCAGATGTCTGGCCTGAGCAATGTCGAGGTGTTTCAGCCGACATCGCTCCAGCCAAAGATGAGATTCTTTCAGTGGTTGAGGTTTATGATAATTTAAAAGTCAAACGCGATGCTTTTATTGGCGGCTCAAGTTTGGTGATTAATCCAGAAGTCCAGGGCGGCTTAAAAATCACGCCTTTTAACATTAGTAAATGGGAGCGTTTTAGTGCACAAAATGAAGGAATTAAGGCATATAAGATCCTTGAAGGAGTTTGCCGGAGAAGGTATCCTGGTGAAGACGCATCTTGTACGCTAATATCGCACGAAGAGCCAATGAGTTTTGTTCCTCAGCCCAAGCTGGCTCTAAAAACAAAATTACAGAACCTTTTAGCCAAAATTTTTCCTCAGGTTAAAGCCGCTCAAGTCAGACGTGATGAGATAGTTAATTGTATCGATGCCCTCTGGTGCTTTAAAAATGCTCCGTCTTGTGATAGTTTACAGATTGATGAAGAAGCTGAAACTGAATGGAACCAGGTTGAGGAGGTAACGGATAACTGCTGTGGTGTCAACTATATTAAACGACGGGTTTGTTGGAGGGAGATACCAGTAAACAACCAAGGCTTTATGTGGCGACCAAAGATTAGTTTTTCTACTAAACCTTTGTGTGCGACCTGTAATGAATCAACTTCACTCGTTAATATTCATGGCGTCTTAAGGGTGACGCGAAGCAAAGCAGAAGCAGGCGGAGGAGATTTAGTGGTTGGAAGCCGGGCCCTTATTGGGGCGGAACTAGCTGGATCATTTGGAGAACTTAGGGAGGAGGGTGGTTCTATATTAGAAGCACGAGGAACCCAATTTAAAAATTCTGATGCTTTTGAGAATATTTTTCAAATAGCAAGCAGGGATGCCGATAATCCTTTAGCTTTACGAATGGGCCTTAAAACAGATGCGACGGATAAAAACAGATACGGCGCTATTGAAGTAGATGACGCCGGCACAAAAGGAAATTTGGTTTTACAGGCAACAGCCGGCAATGTCGGCATCGGCACAGCCAGTCCAGGGGCTAAATTAGAGGTTGTTTCGGCTCTTCAAAATAGTCTTCGCTTAAAGAAAACACCTGACGCGGCTGGCAGCGTGGAACTCTTTCCGGCGGTTGGCGGTATGATTCCCCGGGATGGCACTGCCTTATGCCAAACTGTTGTTAAGTCTGCCATTTGTCTTGGCCACTGGACCTCAGCTGGGGATGCTTCAGATTGTGCTACATCTTTGAAAGGTAGCCGAGCTTTGTGCGCTGACTTTGGCGATTAAATTAAAAATAGATTTTACTTGAATTATTAGGACAATAACGCCAAATCAAAGATCTAATGGAATCCCGACCTCAATCACTAACCTTTGAGATTTGAGATAAAAATATTCTACAGAGAACTATTGAGAAACGTTCTCAATAGTCCTGATATAATTTAACATTGACTATGATTCTATGAAAAAATCTCTTTTGATTACCAGTCTATTTCTCCTGGCCGCCTTTTTATTGTTTTTAAGTCAACTGGTCAGTCTTTCGCCAGTTCTGCCTTTTGAAAAATTAAACACTCTTCTTTTTTCCGGCCTAATGCCTACTAACTTAATGCCCCAGCCAGTATTTAGAATGGCTGGCCAGGCTGGCGGCAGCGCTTCTGACAATATCCGCGGTTGGCTTTGGTCAGAAAATTTTGGCTGGGTTTCCACCAATTGTTATAATGATTATAATGGTGATAAAAAGTTTGATAATTGTTGTCCGTCTGGCACGCTCTGCTCGGCGCCTAATCCACCTTCTGATTGCTGTCCCTTAACCAGTTTAGCTGGCGGCGATTATGGTCTTCATTATGATGCTAATCATAGACTCATTGGCTATGCTTGGTCAGCCAATCTTGGCTGGCTCTGTTTTGGCCCGACCTGTTCTGGCTCTAGCCCGGACAACAAGTCGGCTTGGGCTTGTGTTGGCG
>CAYVCK010000005.1:0-18608 GCA_964450195.1 uncultured Gammaproteobacteria bacterium | reverse complement strand
GGCGCCAGAAAAGAAGATGGCAATTGTCTTAAAGATTGCGAAGAGGATTTTAATTATAATGAAACCTGTCTGAGTTCTTCTGACCCAAATTTAGTCGGTCATTGGAAAATGAATGAAATTTATGGTAAGACGCCGCATACGCCGAGCGAGGTTAATAATAAAGATATGAAGGCCTGGCTTGGTCGGAGTCCCGGCCTGGGCGATGAGCCAAAATTAATTTCTGGTCGATTTCGGGCCGGGCTTTCTTTTGACGGCCTTGGTGGTTGGGCCAAGGTTAATGATCATAGTGAACTGGATTTAACCAATAATTTTACTCTCGAAGGTTGGGTTTATTTGAAAGATTGTCGTCCAATAGGGTGTCTCGAGCAAATTATGTTCCGTAAGGACTCGGCTTATGCTTTAGGCGTGATCCCAGACACTTTTAATGATTTCCAGGCCCGACTTTTTATTAATAAGCAATGGCAAACTTATAGTTTTACTGATAAGGATTTACATTCTAACTACCTCAATAAATGGCGGCATGTGGCTCTGACTTATGATGGGGAAAATGTCAGATTATATTTAGATGGTGTTTTAGATTCTATTCATTCCCAATCCGGTTTAGTTAAGACTAATGATAATCCGCTTTATTTAGGCGGTGAAGAATCAGGCGCTCATTTATACGGTTATTTGGACAATCTGACCATTTATTCTAAGGTTAAAACTCCGGGACAAATCTGGCAGGATGCCAAAAAAGAAGTTTCTGGCTGGGCAAAAATTGTTTCCGCTGATTCAGACAAAGGTTGGCTAAAATTAGCCGATCAGACCCTTAAATCATGGCCGCCTTCTCATAAAGTTGATCAGCAGTTTTGGGGCTTTTATTTAGATGACTATTCTCAAGGCGGTCGTTTTTATACTCTGGGCGGTCAGGCTTTTGCTGAATCGCCTCCAGCTTATCGTTACGGTTGGCGGACCTGGGCCTGGTCAGCTGATTTGGATAATTCTGGTCAAAAGTATGGCTTAGGCTGGCTGACAGGCACTCATAGGTTTTCTTATACAGGACCGCAACTATTTAATGCTTTTTCCGTCCAAAATTTAGGGACCACTCCGGCTCAAACCAGTTTATCTTGGCAGCCATCTCTTTACGGTCAATTTTATCTTTTCTGGCGAGTCCAAAAAGATTCAGCTGCCCTGTGTCCAGCTTGTATTGATCCTATTCCTTCTGGCTATACGCCTTATTTAGTGCCGTCTGATGCCTGTGATACTCTGACTTGTTCAACCACTGATACTGATTCTTTAAAAGAAAACAAAGGTTATTGTTATTGTCTTCAGGCTTGGAATTTTAGTGGTTATAAATGGGCAACCCATAATCCACCCGCCCACTCTCATCCTTATTGGTTGAAAATTCCTCTTCAGCCAGCTTTTGATCTTTTGGTTCAAGGCAATATTTGCGGCCGTTTGGAACTGGTCTGGAATCCACCTGGCCAAGAATTAACTGTTGATGGTTATAGTCTTTATCGCTCAGTTCGCTCTAATGGCTGTGAGCCGCTGACCAGCCCGGCCTGCTTTTTTGTCGGCGCTTTAGGCGAAGGCCTATCTCATCAAAATTTAGTCGGTCATTGGAAAATGAATGAAAGTTCTTGGAATGGCACGGTTAACGAAGTTAAAGATTCTTCTGGTTTTAATCATCATGGTCAAGCGGTTAATGGAGCAAGTACCACTGCTGACGAACAATTCAAAAGAGCTGGTTCTTTTGACGGCTCAAATGATTATCTTTTAATCAATGACGCTGATTCATTAGATATGGCGGCCGCTGACTCTTTTACTCTTTCGGCTTGGATAAAAACTAATGATAATAATGGCGGCATTATTATCCAAAAAATAGACACTAATCAGCCCGGCTATAGTTTTGAGGTCAGTTCTAATGGCAAGTTGAAATGTTTTTTAAGAAGTCCGAGTCAATCTGTGGCAGTAGATAGTGGTACGGAGGTCAATAATAACCAATGGCGGCATGTGGCTTGTGTGGCTAATCGGACTAATAATACTTTACAAATTTATTTAGATGGCAAAGCTGATGGTCCTTCTCAATCTTTAACTGGCATTGGCAGTCTTGCCAATAATCTTCCTTTAACGATTGGTGGGATTCTATCTCCGCCAGCTGGGGAGAGTTATTATTTGGAGGGCTTATTAGATAATGTTTCAATTTCTAAACGAGCTAAATCAGCCAATGAAATTCTTTTTGAAGCTGAAGCCAAGCCCTTAACTGACGCTTCCTTAACCGGCGCCTGCCAGATTTTTGCAAATCAGCCTTTTGCCTATGGTTCTTCTTACGCAACCTTGAGCTGCGCCGCTGATAATCCTTGTTGTCAGTTCTTTGACCGCCGGGTTACGCCAAAAACTGTTTATTATTATTGGCTGACTGAAACCAGTTTAGATGGCGTTTCTTCAGCCAAACCGCCAAAATCAGGCTGTCATTCAGTTGGTCCTAATTACCGTTATGGCTGTGACCAAACTCTCTGCGCCGAAAAAATAGAAGAAAGGGAAAAGTAGTTTTCTTGAATTTCTAATTTCTAATTTCAAAATAATTCTTAAATTTCAGAATTTCTAAACAGATATGATTTATGATTTAGAAGAAAGAACGGCTAAGTTTGGCGAAGAGGTGATTGGATTTTGCCAGAATTTAAAAAGAGACGCTATTAATCTGCCCTTGATTGGTCAATTGGTTAGATCAGCGACTAGTATCGGCGCCAACTACTGTGAAGCCAATAGCGCTAGCTTAAGAAGAGACTTCAAAAATAAAATTTCTATTAGCCGGAAAGAAGCTAACGAAACAAAACATTGGTTAAGGATGATCGCCAAAGCAAATCCTTCCAAAAGTGAAGAATCTCGGCATTTGTGGAAAGAAGCGCATGAGTTGACCCTTATTTTTGCCAAGATAATCAAGAAATGTAACTAAATTCAGGTTTTAAAATTAAAATATTAGAAATTATTTAAAAATTTAAAATTAGAAATTTAAAATTTCTCTTCCTCTCTAAATAAAAATAAGTTTTTGAAATTCAAAAATTCAAAATTCAAAATTCTAAATTCAACCCCCCTTGACTTTTTCTGGGGTTTTTGCTATTATTACAAATATGATGAAAATTCAGACAATTGAATTGGCTGATATCTGGCAGAAGGACAAACGAATTGAGAAATGGAGAGCGGTTTTGATTCCTCTAATTCAAGAGGATTTGGCTAAATCGAAAATTAAATATGATGGCCAAGATTTAGAACATCAAGTATTATTTAGAATGTTGACTGACGAGAATTTAAAACTCGATGAAGTTTTGAGAGAACAAAAAGAGATCGTTCTTGAAAGAATGCGAAAAACAAAAATCTAGCCAAAAGATTTATTCTGTTTCGGTTGGCAGAGAAATGAACAAGAGTGGCAGATGGTATGGGACAGAAACAGAGAGACATTATACGCCAAGCAAGGGAGAAATAAAAAAGAGATTATTTTCAGAGAAATAACTCTGAAGAAAGAGAAAGAACTTTGCCAAGATATTATTAGAAATTATCATTACATTCATTGTGACCGATGCGATGAAAAAGGGGGTATGATCTTTGCTTTTTTTATTAGGGGCGGGAAGACACCCTTCGCCATAGAAGAAGTGGAACCCTGCGATATTTCTAGAAATTACAAGAAGGCCATCTTGATGTTAGTTGATGTTAATTATCATACAACCGTAGAACTCACCCGTTTTTACAGCGTTCCTAACACACCCAAGAATTTAATCAGCTTATTGGATAAATTTGTTGGGGATGCTCTAAAAGACAGGGGTTATGAATGGATGATCACCGATGTAATGCCTGCCTTTGCTAAAACCAGAGCCTCAACTATTGCCGGTGGTATTAATACACCATTAGCATGATAAAATCTCTCACTGATCTAAAACCGAATTTAGAACTTGGGAAGTTATATTACATAGAAAAATGATCGAGAAAGAATTTAAATTCGAAATCAAGAATATTGAGGAGGTGATTGGAAAAATAGGCGGCGCTCGGCCGGAAATTTTTTATTGCCGGGATGAGATTTATGGTACGAAGTTGGGTTATCAAGAAGGAAAAATAAGGAAGAGGATGATTATTTCGCCGAAAGGTATAGAGATAAGTTTCGAAAAAACTAAATTATTAGAGACAAGGAATAATATCAATCGCAGTAAAGAGGAGGAGATCAAAGAAATCCCCAAAGGTTATCAGCGCGAAAGTTCTTATGATAAAATCAGATTTTATTTTCGGCGACCAAAGTACAGAATAAGCGTCGATATTTACTTCTTCGGAATGTTTTGCGAGATAGAGGGAGAAGAGAGGATAATTAGAAAGGTGGCAGAAAGACTTGGTTTCAAATTGAAAGACAACCTAAAAGACAATGTTGATAGACTCTATTGTCAATGGGCAAAAAAGAATAAAAGAAGGGAGCTCTTTCACTGGGGCTTCGGCAAATTATAATTTTCAAATTGTTTGGAAATTGAATTTAGAAATTATTTAAAAATTTAAAATTAGAAATTTAAAATTTCTCTTCCTCTCTAAATAAAAATAAGTTTTTGAAATTCAAAAATTCAAAATTCAAAATTCTAAATTCAACCCCCCCTTGACTTTTTCTGGGGTTTTTGTATTATTAGGGTAGTTCTTTACAAAAGAACTAGCCGCCTAAAGTCCGATTTCATCGGACATTAATGGCGGATGCTCAAAGATCTAACAAAATTTTTACGGTGTATCACCCTAAAATTTTGAGATCTTTGGCAAAGGAGGTAAAAATGACTGAAACTGGAAAAACTAAGAAAGGCGGGAAAAGTGAAATTCCAGGGACTCTACCGATTCTGGTAGGCGAAACTATTCTTTTCCCTAAATTACCCAAAGTTATGGACCTCGCCCATCGGAATAATATCCGCCTGGTCGAAGATGTTGTCAAGCAGGGTGATAAATTTATAGGCATCATCCGGGATGGCTATCAAATAGGCACGGTCGCGGAAATGAAAAAAGTAACGCATTCTCGACTCAGAAATATTCCGAGAGAAATCCAAATCAATGTCAAGGGTCTTCAAAGATTTAAAATTATAGAAATGCTTCGGAATCGGCCGTATCGAATAGCTAAAATTAAACTATTGCCTGATCAAGAAATTCCAAAAGATAAAATCACCGCCCTTTTGGAAGCATTGAAAACTGCCTACGAAAAGTTCTTAGATACGTTGAATTTCCCTGACAGAGGAAATATAAAAAACTTGATGAGAACGAGTGAAGATATCGAATATATCGTCAACTTCATGATCAACTACACCCCTGACATGTTTATTTCACTGACAGAAAAACAAAAATTTCTCGAAGTCATTGATTTTGAACAAAGACTTAAAGAGGCGACAAGACTTCTTTACGGCGCTATCTCAAAAATTGAAGCAGAACAAAAAGTTCGCCAAGAAATGACGCAAGCCATAGACGAATCCGTCATTAGAGAGCAGATAGCTATTCTCCAACGAAAAATAGGAGAATATGGAGACGTAGAAAAATATCGAGAGAAAATTAAGCAGGCGCAAATGACTCCTGAAGCAGAAAAAGAAGCCTTGGCCGAATTAGATAGACTCTCTAGTTTTCCTCCCTATGCTCCGGAATCTGGTTATATAACTACCTGGTTAGATTGGATGTGCTCTTTGCCTTGGCAAAAATGCACCAAAGATGAGTTGGATATCAAAGGAGCAGAAGGAATTTTAAATGGTGATCATTACGCCTTAGAAAAGGTTAAAAGGAGAGTCTTAGAATTCCTGGCTGTTCGGAAATTAGGCGGCGGCAAAAAAGGACCAATTTTATGTTTTATTGGACCGCCTGGAACAGGCAAAACTTCGGTTGGTAAATCGATCGCCCGGGCCATGGGCAGAAAATTCGTCCGCATCTCATTAGGAGGCGTCTACGACGAAGCCCAAATCAGAGGTCACCGCAGAACTTATGTCGGCGCTTTGCCAGGTATTATTATTGCCCAGATCAAAAATGCTGGAGTCAAAAACCCAGTCTTTATGATTGATGAGATTGATAAAATTGGCACTGATAGACTCCACGGCGATCCCTCCTCTGCCCTACTTGAAGCTTTAGACCCAGAACAGAATAACACATTTTCCGACCACTATCTTGGTGTTCCTTTTGACCTTTCTGAAGTGATGTTCATTTGCACCGGCAACTGGCCAGAAAATATTCAACCCGCGCTTCATGACAGAATGGAAATTATTGAGTTCCCAGGTTACACTGGAGAAGAAAAATTGGAAATTGCCAAAAGATATCTGGCGCCTCGGCAGCTTGAGGCTAATGGTTTAACTGCCGAGCAGCTTCAATTAGAAGATAAAACGCTTCAACTGATTATCCGAGATTATACAGCAGAAGCTGGCGTCAGAAACCTGGAAAGAGAAATCGGTAGTATTTGTCGACATATTGCCACTGAAATAGCTAAAGGGGAAAAAATTCAAACTGTTATTAAAGAAGACGATTTGCCACGAATTTTGGGACCCAAAAAATATCTTCCTCAGCTGATGGAAAGAATTTCGCGACCCGGAGTCGCGACTGGTTTGGCTTGGACGCCTTTTGGCGGAGAAATACTCTTTATTGAGGCAGAAATTATCCGGGGTGTGTCCGAACCAGAACTTAAGATTACCGGCAATATCCAAAAGGTGATGAAAGAGTCAGCTATGGCTGCCCTGACATTTACTGAAGCGAATCTGGACATGCTGGGCATTCTACCAGAACGATCACCAATCGGTCACAAGATTCATATTCATGTTCCAGAAGCTGCGGTCTCGAAAGACGGACCATCAGCTGGCCTGGCTATCTTTGTAGCAATTGTTTCTCTGTTGAAGAAACTTGATGTGCGAGACGATGTGGCGCTTAGCGGTGAAATTACCCTTCGAGGTAAGGTTTTGGCAGTTGGCGGCATCAAAGAAAAAATTATTGCTGCTAAAGAGGCCGGAATCAAAACAATAATTATTCCCAAAGATAATGAAGGAGATTTACAGGATTTACCCCAGAGCGTCAAAGAAGCCATTGATCGCGGCGAGATTGAGATTAAACTGGTTTCTGAAATGAAGAAGGTTTTAGAGATCGCTGTTCCTGAACCCAAGGATGTTGAATATGAAAAAAGAGTTGGCAAAGGCCAACTCTTTTAATTTTTGCTAAAAGCCCAAAATTTAGATAAAATAACAATAATCATCCTATTATTTTAGCATTATAAATTTTAACATTCGATATGCTGAACACCTCTAAGAAAAGACCAGCACACTCGCTTTCTGGCATGGCCATGGCTGCGGTTTTGATAATTAAATCCTTCGGGGACAGTCCCGCCTTTTAAATCAGAGCACATAACAAGTTATATGCTCGACCGAGCACAAAAATTTCATTTTTGTACTCTGGAGCATTTAGTGGTGCGGGTTATAATTCAAGTTCATCTTATCGGTGTGTAATTTATGGATTTGTTTCGCTTTTATTTTTAAGAGATGATTTAATTTCATCTATTTTTCTTTTTAGATTATGCGGATTAGCAATATGAGAAAAAACAGCTTCCTCTCTCGGCGCACCAGCTGTGTTAATGGCCAAATCTCCTGAGCCAAAAAATATCTTTTCTAAAAAATTTTCTCGGACAATAAGGTCGGTAATTTTTTGATAATCAATACTTGTCAGTTCTGTCCGAAAAAATTGAAAATAAAAAATTGCCCGCTTGTCAGTCAAAAAATAAAAATAAGCGGTTTTGAGATAAAGACCATAAACAACTAAGGCTAAGCCTAAGAGCAATCCTAACCAGAACTTGTCAATAAAAATCAAAGAAATAATCAAAACAACAATACCTAAAAAAATCCAAAAGCCACTATAACTAGAAGCCACCCCAAATTCAGCGACAATTTTTTCTTTTGGCGAAATAATTTTTTCTTTAATTTTTTTACTCCGTTCTTTAAACATAGGAAAAATTACTGGTTCCAATTTTTAATCATTTCAATATAGGTTTCGGGCAAATTGTTTTCTCGAGCACCTTCTAAAATTATATCAAGATAACTTGAGCTTGGCTTACCAATTGATTTGTCTTTCTCAATGATATAAACCAAGGTTTTAATTTCTTCTTCATTCCTTTCCACCTCCACCTCTCGACGCTGATAAAATCTTGGGTAACCCTCATAGCGGTCTAAATTGCTTAAACATTTTTCCTTAATTTTATAAAGCACACCCCAAACTTCTTTACCTTTACTTTCTTTGATATTGGCAACTCCGCTTTTGACAAAGAAAAATTCATAATCTGGCAGTCTTGCCTTGCCAATTAAAAAATAAGTTTCTGGACAGCGACTTTTCATTCCTTGAAGATTCATATTTGAACCATAACCAAAATAAAAATATTCTTTTTTAGCAAGAGCTGCTTTGCCCCACTGACATTTACCATTAAAACAGCCACATTTTACTCCATATTTTTCGGCATCATAACAATCTCGCCATTCGCAAGTGGTAATAATTGGTTCCTCGTCTTTTGCCTGGCAGATTTGGCTGGAACATCCGCCCTTTAGACAATCGTTGTCAGTTTTACAGGAACCATAAGTTGACCGACCGCAGAAACCACTTAGTTCTTCTTTCTGAGGACCTTTTATTGGTGGTGTCGTTTTAACTTCTTTTAATTCCAATTCTTTAATTTCTAATAATTTCGGCGCCTGCTTAATAATTTCTTTTTTAATTTTTGGCGCTTCTTTTAATTCTTCCTTAATTTTCTCTAAGTCTGGTGATGCGCTAGGTAAAGTTTTTATTTCTTCTATTTTTGTTTCCAATTTTTGAAGTTGTTTTTCAATCATCTTTCCAATCACCTCCGAAGCCACTGATGGCACTGGTAAACTTTCTAATTTTTCTTTTACTTCTTGAAGTCTTTCTAAATATTTAACTTGCCCTCCGACAATTTTCTCTAAAACTTCAACTCTTTTTTCTTCTGGCAAGGGGGCAATTTTTTCTTGAAGCATTTCTACAGGCACAGCCAAAGTTTCTGGCGTCAGTATAATTTCTGGCGCTTCTTTTTTTATTTCTTCAATTACTTCTTGCGCCATCAAAGGATTGGCAAAAAAGTTAATTTGTTCTTTAATTTTTTCTGCCTGAATTTTTGGCGGAAAAACTTGATAGGTTGTTTTTGTTTTGCCAATAATTTCTTGTTTAATTTCTTCAATTTTCGGCTTCATTTCCTCAGGTGCTTTTTCTTCTATCTCTTTAATTGTCTCAAGAATCTTGATTGTCCGAAGCGGAGAAACATTGATTACATCTTCAGTGGCTTTACGGATTTTCTCTTTCACTATTTCTTTGTTTTCCACCCTTTCCATCACCTCTTTAAATCTTTCTAAGTGTCTGTTGCGATTCTCTAAGATTTTCTCATAAACTTCACCTCTGACTTGCGAAGCAATATTTTCCAAGACCATTTGCTGTTTTAAGGTCTGATTAACATATTTCTCTAAAAATTTTTCTTTTTCTAGATTGGTTAATTTTTCTGCTCCTTTTTTTAATTTATCCAATTCCTTTTGATATTGATTCAAACCTCTTTCTATCAATGCCACATTTTCAATTTTTACTAATTCTCTTGTTTCTATTAATTTCTCGTTAGCAAATTTTAGCCGGAGTTCTGCTTTTTTTAATGGTGAAAAGGTGAAAGTCATTTTTACCTGGCGCAAAAAGTCCTTCAAAAAATATGTATTACTGGTCGGCAGAATTTGCGGGGTTTTGACTTCTAATTCTTCAGACATTATTTCCTGAGCCAAAACTGGCAAAACAAAAAATAAGCCAAAAAGGCTTAAAATAGTGAAGAAAATAAAGATTTTTTGAATTTTGTTCATAGGCTTATTTCAAATCTTCTAATTCTAATTTTAGTAAATTTTAGTAATAAGTCGAGTGACTAAATATTGGATCAATAAATAAAGACTGCTGGCGTTTAAAACCACAAAAACTCATTTTTAGAATAGAGTTTTTATTTTTTACAATCTTCAGGACAATTCCACCAATTTTCATAAGAATCAGAATCGCACTTCCCATTACCACAATCAAGACAATATTTTAATGAAATAGGACACATCCAGCCATTTGGTGGATTTAAATTACAGGCATGAACTGTCTTCAAGCCAGGACAACAGGCATGAGAAGGCATAAAAGATTTACCTGCTTTAATACAAGTGGTCCGATTTTCCTTTGTAAAATACAACCTCAGGATCAAAATAGCTCCTAACTAAAATAACAAGCAAAAGAAGAGCTAATATTATTTTTTTCATTAGAATTGGAATGGAAAGATTAAAATTATGGAGGTCGGACTTCAATAACCCTATTAATCAATTTCTTAATTAAAATAGTAAGCACAAAATTAGATTTTGCTTTCGGCAAACCCGTATTTATTAATTTTTGGTAATTAGTTAATTTTCAGACCAAAATTGAGCCGAAAAAGTAATTTAAAGAGGTCGACCTTTGGAAAATTAATCCCAGATAGGCACTCGCTTCGCTCGCGCACTATCTCCCTTCGGGCAGCCCTTTTTGATAAAAGGGCTGGGTCGTCTCGGTCTATTGCCTATCTGGTCCAGCTCTTTAACCCGAAGGGTAAAGAGCTGTCGGAATTTCAATTTATTGAAATTCCGAGAGGATAAATTCTACCTCGTTAATTTATCATAGATTTTAAAAATCCAAAATTAAAAGCGTCTAATTTTATTATAAATCACCCTTGTAAAAATTCCACTCTTTTAGGACAGGTTTTCTTTCTTCTTGTTAAATCCCTCAAGGGCTTTCAAAACCTCAATCGGTAGAAGAATAACAAATTTTGCCGCTGGGTCAGCCGAAAGATCATAAAGAGTCTGAAGGGTTCTCAGATACATTCCGCCCCTGACCTCAGTAATACGTTCAGCCGCTTTGGCAATATTGTCTGAAGCAATAACCTCACCCTCGGCTTTAATAATTACGGCTCGGCGTTCTCTCTCTGCTTCGGCTTGACGAGCAATAACTCTTTTCATATCCTCAGGCAAAACAATATCTTTTAATTCCACATTTTCAACTCTAATGCCCCAGGGATCAGTCATTCGGTCAATAACACTGCGAATTTTTTCAGCAACCCGGTCTCTTTGAGAGAGAAGTTCATCAAGCAGAACCTCGCCAACCGCGGTCCGCATGGTTGTTTGAGCCAGTTGAGAGGTGGCATAATAAAAATCTTCAACCGCTAAAACAGATTTTTCCGCTTCAAATATTTTGTAGTAGATGACCGCATTAATCTTGGCAGAAATGTTGTCCTTGGTGATTGCTTCTTGATAGGGAACATCAACAGCCCGAACCCGCATATCAACTTTTATCATACTTTCAATAATCGGCAAAATAATCCGCCAGCCAGGATTAAGAATACAAACAAATTTTCCGAGGCGAAATTTTACTCCCCGCTGATACTGATTAACCTGGCGAATAGAAATCAGAATAATAAACAAAATAATTCCTAAAATAATCCAAAAAAGTGCCATAAGATTTTTGCTTTAATTTTAATTTATTTGAATTCGACCTTTAACTTAAATTCGACCCTTAAAATATAAGCAAAAAAAATTTTATTGAGATAAAATTTTATCAAAAAAGCCACTACCCAATCTCGTAATATCCTGATAGGTAATCAGTAGCATTAAAATAATCAAAGCAACAAAACCAATATTATTAATCGCCGCCTCAATTTTACGGTCAATTGGTTTTCTTCTAATCCCCTCTAAAATAAAAAAGACGATTCTCCCACCGTCAATGGCCGGAAAAGGAATCAATTGAGTAAAAGCAATCAAGAGTGAAATAATGGCCACAAATTGTAAAAGATAGACAAAACCCATTTGAGCTATTTTGCCGGTTAAAGCAGCCAATCCGACCACGCCAACCACTTCAACGTTGACTCTTTGCCCAATAAATAAATCTTTTAAAATACCAGCAATGGTTGCCACAATCTGATAAAAGAGCAAGCCAGTTTTTTTAATTGCCTGCCAAAAAGCCGAGAATGGACGATAAGAGACTCGACCAACCTTAACTAAAGCAATACCAATGGCCGCGCCGGACATAGTCTTGTCCTCAAAAATCTCTTGAGCTAACAGAGGCACATTCTCAATTTCTAACAATTTATCTCCTCGTTTAATTATTAATTTTATAGGCAGGCCCAACTTATCTTTGACATAATTCTGAAAAGCAGAAACTTCATCTACTCTTTTGCCATCAACCGCTAATATCTTATCGCCGAGCCTTAAACCAGCTTCTTTAGCCGGCGAATTTTCTATCACCTCCACAACTTGCAAAAAAACATCTTGAGCCATCACTTTTTGACCTTCGGGTAAAACTTGATATGACCCGACAATAAAAACAAAAGTGAAAAGAAGCAGAGTCAAAATAATATTAAAAAATACTCCGCCTAAAGCAATAATGGAGCGTTGCCACCACGGCTTAGCCGCAAAACTATCTGATTCAATTCGCTCCTCACCAATTTCGCCCTTAATTCTATTAAAGCCGCCAAAGGGAATCCAGTTTAAGGAATAAATTGTGCCCAACTCTTCGCCTTTTGGCACTTGTTTGCCAAAAAATACTTTCCATTTTCCGTCTCGTTTGACCAGGCCAATCATTCGCGGCGCGTAACCAAAACCGAATTCCTCAACCCGAACAAAAAAAATCTGACAAAAAATAAAATGGCCAAACTCGTGAAAAAAAACAATTAAGCTCAAAGACAAAAAAACAGCTAAAATAATAAAAAACATAACTTTAAAAATCCAAATTTCAAAATCCTAATTCCAAATCAATAACTAAAATTAGATCATCATTATTTCGCTCTCCTTTCGTTCAACAATTTTTCGCACCTCTTCTATGTACTGACCGGTCATTTTATCAAGTTGCTCAAGTAAACGATATTTCATATCTTCGGTAATAGTTTTCGCCCTTTCCTCTTTGATAATTTTTGACCGAATCTCATCACGCAATCGCCGGACCTCGGCGCGTATCTGTTCAGCCTTGGACCGAAGAATCTTCACCAAATTATTTCTCGTTTCTTCAGACAAAGGCGGCAGTTGAAGATAAAGAGATTCTCCTTTAATTGAAGGAAAACTTCCTAAATTAGCCTCAGTTAATGCCTTTTCTATTTCTTTGAAAATCTCTTTATTCCAGGGCTGAATAATAATTAAACGCGGCTCTGGGATATTGATGCTTGCCAACTGTTCTAAAGGCGTTTTAACTCCATAAGCTCTAACTAAAATGTGCGCCACCAGTTCTGGCGTCGCCCGAGAGGTTCTAATCGCTTGAATTTCTTTTTTGAAAAAATCAATAAATTTATTGAATTCTGGTTTATAAATTTCAAGATCAAACATACTAAGGTAACAGGCTTTTAAATATTTTTTTCCAAAATTTAGAAAATCCGGAAAGGGAAATTTGTCCCTTTCTCGGCGGTTGGCTGGAAGCACTCCAGACTACCAAACCAACAGCGGTTGAAAAACCAGGGTCCTGCGCTTTATCGATCACGGTTTTAACATGATTGAGTGTGCCCAAAGAAACTGGCAGACGGAAAATTCGTTTTGCCACTTCAACAATGCCCGGCAGTTTAACTCCCGCCCCGGTTAAAACCACGCCAGCCGGCAATTTACCATTCCGATTAACTGCTCGCAGCTCTTTATCAACTAATTTAAAAACTTCTTCGCAGCGCGCCTCAATAATCTCAGCCACCTTTTTTCTTAAAACAACAACATTTTCTCGGCTATCTAACTCTTTTAAACTAATCTGCTCATATTTCTTAATTGATTTAGGTAAACTTGATCCATAATTTAATTTCACCGCTTCAGCTAAATTGAGTGGGATACGAAGATTAATGGCAATATCAGAGGTAATATGACGAGAACCAATGGGCAAAACCTTAGCCATTAAAATATCGCCTTCTTCAAAAAGAGCAAAACTCGTTGTGGTATTGCCTAAATTAACAACCACTACTCCGAGCTCTTTTTGCCGCTTATTTAAAACGACTTCCGCACAGGCAATCGGCGCGAAAACCAGTTGTTCATCAACTAATCCGACTCGATAAAGACTTTTTCTCAGATTTCTAATTTGGGAGATTAAACCTAAAATAATCTGCGCCTCAACTTCTAGCCTCACCCCGGTCATACCAATTGGATCTTTAATGCCCGGTTGGTTATCAACCGTAAAAAACCTCGGAATAATATGAATAATTTCATAATTTGGCGGCGTGGCAATTGTCTGAGCTGCTTCTAAAACACGTACCACATCATCTTCTCTAATTTCACCATCAGCTCGCGAAACAGCCACCACCCCCCTTGTTTCTTGAGAAATAATATGAACTCCAGAAATTCCTACCGCAACTCGTGAGATAGACAAACCAACAATTTTTTCTACTCGCTCCAAACAGGCAGAAATAGCCGAAACCGCATCCTCGATACTGGTAATCAAACCTTTAGAAATGCCTTCAGAAGGTGATTCAACCGCCCCAATAATTTTCAATTCATTATCAATATCACGGACACCAACCGCCACTCTAATGATGCCGGAACCGAGATCAAGACCGGTAATAATATTTTGAGTCATAACCTAAAAATAAATTTCTAATTTCTAAATCCTAATTTTCTAAACCCTGAAGCACAAACAAATTGGCTACGGGGCAAGCAAATCCTAAATTCCAAAAAATTAAATATTCAAATTTAATAATATAATTTTTAAAAGGAATAGTCAAATTTTTAAAAACCAAAACTCGTCCGAAGGTGAGGTAAAAAAATCATTATCCCTAAAATCAAAGAGGTCAAGGCAGCAAGCAAAACGGCTCCAGCCATAATATCCTTAATAAATTTAGATGACTCATTAATCCTCGGTCGGAAAAGGTCTAAAATCCTCTCTAAAGTAGAATTGACTAATTCCAGAATTAAAACCAGGGCAACTAAAAGAATAATTACCATCCGCTCCGAAAGTTTTAAAGGAAAACAAAAAGCAGCCACTAAGGCAACAAAGGCAAAAACAAGCTGAATCCTGAAACTCAATTCATAGCGGAAAGTATAAACCAGTCCCCGAAAAGCATGTCTAAAACTACGATAGATGTCAAGCCAAAACATACAAAATTTAATTTCGAATTTCAAATTTTTAATAAATTTCGAAATTCAGAATTAAAGATTGAAAATTTTACCCATTAGCCAGGCTGTCTTCTTTTCCATCACCATCTTTGCCTTTCTTTTCTTATGGTCATACCCTAGAAGATGAAGTAAGCCATGAACTAGGACTCTGGCCAAAGCTGTTTTTTCGCTCTCCTGATAAAATTTTGCCTGCTTTTTTATGATTGATGAACAAATAATAATTTCACCCAAAAAAGTAGCTCTTGGGGACAAGAATCGTCCCTTTGGCTCTTGGACAAAATCGGGAAAAGCCAAAACATCGGTCGGTTTATTTTTCTTCCGATATTTTCTATTCAAAAAACGAATCGTCTTCTCATCTACTAAAGCCACTGATATAGAAACATTCTTCTTTAAAAGAGTAAGTCCCCGTTTAAGCACTTTTTTAATAAAAGAAGACGATAATGATGGTGCAGAAATTTTTTTATTAACCTCAATCTGCATAAAAATCTATTGTAACCACGCCATAAATGGCGTGGTATTTATCTTATACCCCAGCACCAAATCCCGATAGAATATTTCTTAATACCCTTTTTATCTCCGTTGCATCGCCTGCCCGCTATCCGCCTTGAGCGATTCTTAATCTAATAATCCTTTTATTTCAATTTTTTCTCCAGAAACAGAAAGATATCAATTTAGCACGGCGTCAAGCGAATGGCAGGCGAGCCCGCCCGTCAGCTGGCACTTCGGCTTAGTTGGTGGTAACACCTATCTCTTCTTGCGGATTGGTGCGGGGTTATTTTTCGTAGTCGCCATTTCTGCCAGAGGCGGATCTGCCTTTGGCATGACATCCCCCGACAAGTCGGGGGGTATTCTGGCGAACGAAAAATAAAAACCGCTAACCCTATTCCCCTCCCCCGGGTTGTTCTTCCTCTTGAGACGTCTCTGAGGGCACGGTTGGAGAAATCAAGCCAAAACTTTTAATCATCATCTGAAAAGTTGTTTTAAAATTAGCCAACGTTTCGGTCCCGATATCATAACTGAGAATATAAATTTTATCTCCCTTACCAAGATAAAGATGTAAATTGTCAGGACTCCAAATCGCACTTAAACCGCCAATTGTCTCTTCTCTGACTGTTTCCGGATCAACCCGAGGCGCTTTTTGTAAATACCAATTTTTAGGTGAAAGCTGTTCCTGATTATCTTCAACCAAAACTTGGAAAAATTCGCCGGTATTAGTCACGACCATAATTTGTCTGTTGTCTGTTTCTGGCAGAGCTCTGACTATCCAATTAGCCGGATAAAAAAGGGTATAAGACCAAGAAGGATTGGTGTAAACATTAATCAAACCAGAAAGAGAAAGCGCTACCGCCCCAGCCACTTTTGGATTTGTCAAATTAACTATTTCCAAACCGTCAGGCACACCATCGCCATCAGTATCAGGATTATTTACTTCGGTTTGATAAATTGCCTCTTCAACATCAGTTAAGCCATCAGCATCTGAATCTTGGCTTGAAGAAACCTGGGGAGCAATAACCGGCGGCAAGGAAACAGGCGGCTCAACTCGCACCCGCTCAACAATCAAACCAAAAGTATCAGCTGGAAAAGATGAAAAAATGGCCGAGATAGTGTTATTGACTGTCTCAAGAATGCTTTCCATAACCGGCGTCCAAAGATCATCTTTGAAATAGCCAATTTTAATAAAACTCTCCCATTCGGGCCTGACCAAAGACTCAGCATAATTAATTTTAAGAGTCATTGGTTTTGATAAAACAGGCAAGACAGAATTATTAACCAGACTGATCTTGTAAAAACCAGCCAAAACAACAAAAGTAGAAGTCGGCATTTCAGCCGGCAAATCCAAACCTTTAAATTCAAAAACCATTTCCTGGGCCAAAGCGCCTTCAGGCAAGAAAAATTCAGCTGAAGATAAAACTTCACCAGTCTCTTGATGACGAATTTCAGCCGTTAGTTTAATTTCCGGGGACTGATAAACCGGTGGTGGACTAGGAGGGGCGGGCGGAGTAATGACCGTTGGTTTTGGTTGTAAATAATCGCTCGCCCAAAAATAAAAAGCAAAACTTCCAGCCAAAATCAAAAAAATAACCAGAAAGATAACTAAAAAAAGTCTAATTTTTTTCTTACCACTTGACGGCTTTTTAAAGCGAGCATCTTGAACAATCTTTTGCGTTCCTTTTTTAAAACGAGCCGGCATCGCAGAAATCATCTCCTCTGCTTGATGACCAGAATCAATAGATAGCGGCGGGGGAGGACTGCTCTCATTTTTTGTTTCCAAATCAATTAAATTTGGTAAATCTTTTGGCATAAACTTTTAAAAAACTCTAAATTCTAAACTCTAAACCTAAACAAATTCTAATTTTCAAAATCCAAAATAATTGGTTTGTGTTTATGGCGGCCATAAACCTTTAACTAAAAACTATGACCCTTGAAATTTTATTCCCCGAGTTTTTCTATTTCGGCCTGCAAATCTAAAAGTTTGGCTCCCGGAGTCGGGTTTTTTGGATCAAGGCCTTGACGAACCTCATCGCCATCAGAAATACTATCTCCGTCAGTATCCCGGTTTAAGGGATCGGTTTTATAGATTTTCACTTCTTCTTTATCAGTTAAACCATCGTTGTCCGTGTCCGGCTTCTCTAAATCTGTGCCCAAAGATGTTTCTTCACTATCTGATAGACCATCTTTATCAAAATCAATTTCTTGAACTGCCGAAAGAGCTGGGGGAACTGTTTTAGGAACAACTGGGGGTGCTCCGGCCGGTCTCAGCTGGCGAGTAAAAATTCGTTTGAAAAAATTGGTTTTCTGAACCTGATTAACAAGCGAATAAACGGCCAGAACAATGACTAAAACGAATAAAACAATGGCTATTTTTTTAAAAGGAAATTTGGGCCGTTTTTTTTTCGGCAATTCTTTCTTCATGGTCCGCTCTATTTCTAAACCAGCAAAAATATCTTCTGCTGCTGATTCAGGAGAAACAATGGATTCTTCTTTTTTTTGATTTAATTCTTCTGGCATAGAAAAATTGTTAAAAAATGAAAATTAACAAAATAAATTTCAGGGCTGTTGTAAATTCTAATCCTTTACCAGCCGTAGCGATAAACTCGACCTGTATTCGACCCTATTTGAGCCCCAATCCAAAGATGATTGGATGCAAAAATTAAAGTTTTAATTGGGAATGAAAAACCTGTTCGATAAGCTTCATACCAATAATCTATGTCACTTATTCGGCCATCGTAGCGATAAAGAGAACCTGTTGCTTTGCCGACATAAAGTGTTTTTCTTGCCAACCCATCCTCAAAAATACCGAAACTATGAACCGCGCCAGCCCGGATACCACCAGGTTGGCCAATTGACCTCCAAATTGTTCCATCATCATATCGGTAAACATAACCATTTGCCTTGCCAGCATAAAGCTGATTATTGAAAACAATTAGACTATTGACCGCGTCAGCCTCGACACCACCAGGTTGGCCAATTGACCTCCAAGTTTCACCATCATATTGGTAAACA
>CAYVCK010000004.1:23316-24595 GCA_964450195.1 uncultured Gammaproteobacteria bacterium | reverse complement strand
TAATTTATGGAGTGATGGTGTGCAATATGGGAATAACCAGTGGTACCACCCTCGCTTCCGCCGACCATTTGTTTCTGATACAGCTTCTAACGCCAAATTTGCTCTGGCCTGCCAATACTTGCAAAACCAAATGGATAATGGCGATATTCTCATTGTCATGTTTGGCGGACATGGTAATTATTGGGGCAACAATTCTCGGATTGATGCTTATGATCAGTTTCAAGATTTATGGGACAGCACCGCGGCTCGTTGGCTTAATCCCATTCCCTGCACTTTGCGGTTATTTTTTGGCTGGTCCTGCCAATTTTTCGGCAATGGTCGTCATCCTGATTCAAGCGGTTTTGCCACTACTTTGGTTTATCAGGCCCCAAGCGAACTCAGAAATAAAACTATCTTTTTTTCTGAAGCTGGTCCCCAGCCAGCCTGGAGTCCTAGATTAGCTGATGATCGCCGGGTTTCTGGCGGGCAATACTGGCTTGGCTTTGAAAATCCTTGGTGGAACAACAGTCAATATCACTGGATTGAAGGCGTTTTTGCCTTTCAAACTTGCTTTTCCGGTGGGGTTGAACCGAGTTATTATTGGCAGGATTCAGTCTCACCCGGCTTTTATCATGATTCAATTGATCTTGCGCCTCAGGACTGGCGGATTTCAGCCGGGGAATGTTCAACCTGGTATTATAAATGGCATTCACGATTAGGCTGGTCCTCAGGTCGGATTTTGGATTTCGGTCGGAAGATAAATCGATTCTGTCTCTATCCTTATATTGGCTTCATTGATTCCTTAGACGCTCTGCCAACCGCGCTTTTCCTGCCTGAGACGGTTTTTTATGGCGCTTTTGTCAGGCCGCTGGTCCGGGTCAAAAACCTTGGCTTTACCAGTTCAAATATCCCAGTCCGTCTGAGAATTGGCGCTACCTATAACCACGTCCGAACCAAAACCATTGGCCCGAACCGCGAAGACACCCTCTTCTTCCCCACCTGGCAAGCCCTCTCCGAAGGGTTTCACCCTTCAAGATGTTCAACCGAGCTTTTTGGCGATGAGAATCCGAGAAATGATTTACTGATTGATTCAATCTATGTCCTGCCACCAGGAGCAATTGAAGAGATGCCGATTACTATCGCTGAAATACCCATACCTATACCTAAAGGTTTAATGACAATAGGACGATTCAGGTCAGAGCTGGCGAGATTGCAAGACAAGCAAAGAGTAAAAATCTATGACCCGTCTGGACGAAGTGTGGCCATCCAAGATATTCGGCAAGGAATGTATTTCTTGAGA
>CAYVCK010000004.1:0-23216 GCA_964450195.1 uncultured Gammaproteobacteria bacterium | reverse complement strand
AAAAAGCCCTCAGCAGATCGAGGGCTTTTCTATTTTTTAGATTTGTGTTAAAATAGAGTTTATGATTTCCGAAGAAGAAATAAAACATTTAGCCGAGTTGGCCCATCTTTATCTTGGGCCAAAAGAAATCAAAAAATATCAGAAAGAACTTTCTGAGATTTTGGCTTATGTTTCGCAGTTGCAAAAGGCAAAAATCGAAAAGTCGGCTAAAGCGGAACCAGAAATTGTCGGTGATTTTAGACCAGATGAAACCTGGTCAGAAAAAATTTCTACACCTGATGATC
This sequence comes from uncultured Gammaproteobacteria bacterium, assembly GCA_964450195.1. Lineage (GTDB taxonomy): Bacteria > Patescibacteriota > Patescibacteriia > UBA2591 > CALHIP01 > CAYVCK01. The sequence continues at coordinate 22,932 of CAYVCK010000004.1, read as the reverse complement.
TTTTAAAAAGTAGTCCAGCCCGGGAAAAAGATTTTATTAAAACCAAAAGCGTTTTTGCTAAATCAAAAAAGACAATTAAAAAATCAACAAAGATATAGGCGTCAAATTTTACCACGTTATTGATAAGCTCGGGTCAATTATGCGAAAAGACGCCAATCAAGATAAATTCTAATATCTAAATCCGAAATCCTAAATAAATTCCAAATCCTAAATTACCAACTCTAAATGTTCTAAATCTTTGGAATTTAAGAAGTTGAAATTTAGATATTGTTTCGAATTTCGTGCTTCGGATTTAGGATTTTTAAGAAAAAGCGACATAATCAGTTCTGATTTTCGTAAATCATTAACAATCTGGCGAAACTTAACATTTTGCGATATTTTAATTATGGATTTTTCTCAGTTGACCATTCAAGAGACATTAAAAGGTTTAGGGGCAAAAGAATTTTCCTGCTCTGAACTGGTTAATTTTTATTTAAAGAGAATTGAGAAAGAAAACAAGAAGCTTAATGCTTTTTTATCTGTTTTTGAGGCAGAAGCAAAATTTCGGGCCAAAGAAATTGATCAGAAGATAAAAAACAAGGTTCACTTAGGCCGGTTGGCCGGCCTTCCTTTAGCGATCAAGGATAATATATTAATTAAAGGAAAAATTTGTACGGCTGGTTCAAAAATTTTAGAAAATTATCGAGCGGCTTATGATGCGACCGTCATTAAAAAGTTAAAAAAAGCGGAAGCGATACTTTTGGGCAAAACTAATTTGGACGAATTTTCTATGGGCTCATCAACCGAAAATTCATCTTTTGGCCCAACAAAAAACCCTTTTGATTTAAAAAGAGTAGCCGGCGGTTCTTCTGGCGGTTCAGCCGTGGCCGTGGCGAGCGGCCTGTCTGTGGCTGCCCTTGGTTCAGATACAGGCGGTTCAATTCGTCAACCAGCTGCTTTTTGCGGTTTAGTTGGTCTTAAACCTACTTATGGCCTGGTTTCTCGTTTTGGTTTAATGGCCATGGCTTCTTCTTTTGATCAAATCGGGCCAATGGCAAAAAACATTGACGATTTAGCGCTTCTTCTTTCTGTTATTGAAGGCAAAGATGAATTAGACGCAACCAGTTTTAGGTCCCGATTCAAAATTTCTTTACCAGTTATTCCGAAAATTAAAAATTTCAAAATTGGCGTGATAAAAGAATTTTTAGAGCATCAAGGTCTAGATAAAGGGATTAAAGATTCAATCAAAAAACTACTCAAAAAAATTGAGATAGAAACCATAGTCAAAGAAGTCAGTTTGGCCTCGCTTGAATATGCTTTGGCTTGCTATTATATTATTATGCCGGCTGAAGTTTCGGCCAATCTGGCTCGCTATGATGGTATTCGCTACGGCGCTTCAAAAATCAGAGAAAAAGATTTTCCGGGCGATTTAGAAGAACTATATTTTAAAACCAGAAAAGCAGGTTTTGGCGCTGAGGTTCAGCGTCGGATTATTTTAGGTACTTTTGTTCTTTCAAGTGGTTATCGAGAAGCTTACTATCAACAAGCGCAAATGGTAAGAAATAAAATTAAGGAAGATTTTTTAAAAGTTTTTCAAGAAATAGATTTTTTAATTTGTCCGACAACGCCAACGCCAGCTTTTAAATTGGGCGAAAAAATAAAAGACCCATTAGAGATGTATCTTTCTGATATTTTTACTGTGCCGGCCAATTTGGCTGGCTTGCCAGCCATTAATTTGCCAATTGGCAAAACAGATGGTTTGCCGGTCGGTTTACAGATTACAGCTGGGCCTTGGCAGGAAAACAAATTGCTTTCTTTGGCTAAAGCCATTGAGGTAATGGTGGAACTTGACAAATTTTTTTAATTTACTATCATAAAAATAAGGTCAAAAAACAGCAATTAATTTATTAAATAGATTTATTTTTTATGGGAAACAATCAGCCAACAAAAAATTCAAATTTCTTTTCCACTACTTCAACAAAATTTGCCTTTATTCTGGGAGCGGTAAGTGGATTGGCAATTTTTGCCGTCATTGCTTTTATTTTTACTGGCACAACCCTGGTTAAAGAAAGAAGAGAGCTGGGGACTTTAGCTGGCGGAGTTGGGGCCGTGACGCCAAAAGATGAACAAAAACAAGAAGCCCAGCCACCGCCATCATTGCCAGAGGGTCCAGAAGTGATTAATACAATTGGCACTTTTTCTGAAGTCAATAAACCAATTTGTCAAGATGGTAAAAAGCCACTTGTTTATATGTTTTCCACCAGCTGGTGTCCGCATTGTACCTGGGCAAAACCAGCTTTTGAAGCTGCGGTTAAAGATTATGTCAAGGCCGGAAAAATTGTCGCTTATAACTGGGAATTAGATACTAATGACAATACTTTGACATCAGAAAAAGAAAAAGAAGTACCGACTAAAGATTTACAAGTCTATGAGGAGTTTAATCCGAGTGGTTCAATCCCAACCTTTGTTTTTGGTTGTAAGTATTTTCGGGTTGGTACTGGTTATCAGAGAGAAAACGATTTAGTCAGGGAAGAAAAAGAGTTTAAAGATTTGATTGAAAAATTGTTAAAGTAAATCTCGCGAATAATAAGCGAATGACAAACTAATAGAAAGCGAAGATTGGCTTTATCTTTGCTAAAGATTCGCCTTCTTATTAGCGATATGATAGATTCTGTTTTTGATTTTCTTCATAATTATCAACCAAAGCCAGAAATTTTTTCTCTTGGATTTTTTTCTCTTCGTTGGTACGGTTTATTTCTGGTTTTGGTTATTTTTTTTGGCTTAAAGCTAAGTTTCTTCTGGGCAAAACAATATAAAATTTGGCAAGAAAAATTTTGGTCTTTGGCGTTTTATTTGATAATTTTAGGGATTTTTAGCGCCAGACTTTATCATATTCTTTCTGAGTTCAGTTATTATCAAAATCAATTTTGGCAGGTTTTTTTTATTTGGCGAGGCGGTTTGGGTTTTTATGGCGCTTTGATTTTAGGTATTATTTTCCTTTTTTTCTGGGCAAAGAAAAATAAGGTTTCCTTTTCAGCTCTGGCTGATCTGACTGCTCCTTCCTTGGCTTTAGGTGAAATTTTTATTCGTTTCGGGAATTATTTTAATCAGGAAATTTTTGGTCGACCGACGGATTTGCCCTGGGGAATTCCAATTGAGCGGCAAAATCGATTGGAGCCTTATTTAGAAAGCGAATATTTTCATCCAGTTTTTCTTTATCAGATTTTAGCGAGTTTTTTAATTTTTATTGTTCTAATGCTTCTTTCGCGCTCTTTGGCAAAAAAAATAAAAAATGGCCAATCTTTTGTTTTTGGCCAGATTTTTATTTTCTATCTTATTTTTGCTTCGCTGGTTAGATTTTTTCTCGAATTTTTAAGAATTGATCCCCAGCCGATAATTTTTGGTTTACGGCTTGGTCAAACAGTCTCTCTTTGTCTTCTAATTTTTGGTTTTTCAATTTTAATTTATTTGAGGGAGAAAAAAGAAGGAAAATTCGTTAATTCTATCGAGGTCGGGACTCGATAGTAATCAATACTATAGAGAACGGTTCTCGATAGTAAACTCGAATTGTTGAGTGTTATCCTTTGGCTAAAACAAATCCCCAGATTAATTTTGCTCCAGCCTCTTTAAGAATTTTAGCTGATTCTTCGAGGGTGGCGCCAGTGGTTGTGACATCATCAATCAAAATAATATTTTTATTTTTAATAATGTTTGTATCTTTGATCAAAAATACTCCTTTGATATTTTCCTGGCGCTCTTTTTCGGTCAACGTTGTTTGTGAAGGAGTGTTTTTTATTTTTATTAAGACATCCCTTTCAAAAGGAATTTCTATTTGATTGGCTATTTCTTTAGCCAAGAGTTCAGCCTGGTTGAAGCCTCTTTCATTAAATTTTGTTTTTTGGAGAGGGACAGGAATAATAAGCCAGTTTTCTTTGGCGGAAAATAGATTTTTTAGTTCAGAGCTCAGAATTGTTTTAGTCATCAACGAGCCTAATGGTTTGGCTAAGTCTTTAACAAATTCATATTTAAAAGAATGAATCATTTTTCTAATGACTTGATGACAGTAAGGGACAAGCCAGACTAAGCCATTGAGAAAAGTCTTTTTTTGACAATCAAGACAAGTTTGGCCATAAAAAGAAAGCCGATTGCAGATTGGACAGATAAATTTTGTTTCTTGAGCCAGCGGCTGAGAACAGGTTTGGCATAGATAAGCCCCTTCTTTATGACAACCAAAACAAGAGATCGGGAAGAGAAGACCTAGTAAATAATTGACGATTTTTTGGATAGTCATTTTAGACATTTTTAATGGTTATGATAAAATATGAATAGAGTATTAAAAGTTGACCGTTTGTTCAGTTTATCATATACTTTACTATAACAGACTTTTTAAAGTTAAGAAGTTTAAAATGGGATTGTTTTCTTTTGGCAAAAGTTCAAACTATTTAGGGGTTGACGTTGGATCAACGAGTATTAAATTAGTGGAACTTCGGCGAGAAAAAGGTCTGCCGACTTTAGTGACTTACGGTTATGCTGAAAAAGCCATGGGTGACATTGTCAGGGGCAGTCCTGAGGAGGTTCAGGTGAAAGCAGCTGATCTCTTAAAAAGACTTTGTAAAGAAGCCGGGGCGACTACTTATAAGGCGGTGACCGCTCTGCCAAATTTTTCTGTCTTTAATTCAGTCATTAGTTTGCCAGCCATGAGTAAGAAGGACCTTGGAGCGGCTGTTAATTGGGAGGCAAAAAAGTTTATTCCTATTCCTTTGAAGGAAGTTATTTTAGATTGGAAGATTATTGAAGAACTATTAGCTGAGAATAAGGAAAAGGAGCAAAAAGTAAAAATGAAAGGGGCCAAAATGTTTCGCCTTCTTTTAACCGCCGCTTCGAGAAATTTGGTTAAACGTTATCTAGAGATTTTTCGTTTAGCTAATTTACAATTGCTTGCCTTAGAAACCGAAGCTTTTGCTTTAGCCAGGGCTTTGGTTGGCAAAGAAGAGACTTCGATTATGATTATTGATTCCAGCGCTGTCAGCACTGATGTTATTGTTATTGAAAAAGGCATCCCAGTTTTAAACAGGAGTATTGATGTTGGCGGTGTCACAATTACCAGGGCCATTGCTAATTGTTTAAATATCGATTTTAAACGAGCCGAACAATTTAAAAGGGATATTGGTCTAACTGGTGTTTCGCGGATTCCAGCTATGATTGAGCAAACCCTTAAACCGGTTGTTGACGAAGTTAATTATTCACTTAAACTTTATCAAGAGCAGACAGGTCAAGTTGTGGAAAGGGTGGTTCTTTCCGGCGGTTCGGCTTATCTGCCGAACCTGACTGAATATTTTACTAAAATTTTAAATGTTAAAACATTTGTTGGTGATCCCTGGGCAAGGATTAGTTATCCAACAGATTTAAAACCAGCTTTAGAGGAGATTGCTCCCCGGTTTGCCGTGGCCATTGGTTTAGCTCTTAGGGGGCTGGAATAAAAATTTTCAATTTTCAATTTACAATTTTCAATTTAACCTATGACTATTAATTTATTGCCCGAAGAATTAAGAGGTAAAGAGCCTGAGAAGAAAAAACCAGGGCTTGAAAAGGTTTCTTTTGAATATAAAAAACCAGAGGCAGAACTACCTAAAAAAGAGAAGAGAGTAGAGCCTTTGGTAAAAAAAGAGCCAGTCAAAGAAGCGGTCGCCGGGCCGGAGAAAATAGTTGAAAAACCAAAGGGTTTATTTAGTGTTATTAAAAAATTTCGATTTAAATCAAAACCAAAAGCCATACCGGCAGTAGAAAAACTTATTGAAGAAAAATCTAAGCCGCCAGCAATCGCTATTAGCTTAATGCCCGAGGAACTAATAGTGGTCAGGCCCCTTTTTCGGGAAAAATTGCTTTTGATGATTATTATTTTAGTGATTATTTTAGCCTTTGATTTTTTATTTTTGTTTTTAGTTGACTCAGAGTACAGTCAGGCAAAAACAGAGGTTGCTAATCGACGAATAGAATCAAATAATCTGACAACTGAAACCGAGGGTCTTTTAGAGAAGCGCGATAAAATTCTTCTCTTAAATCAGAAGGTAAGTAAAGTGGCCGATCTTTTGGATAATCACATTTATTGGAGCAACCTTTTAGAATTTTTAGAAACCTATACCATTCCAGAAGTTTGGTTTAGTGATTTTTCCGCTGAGCCAAGTGGAATCTTGGTTTTGCCAGCCCAGGCTAAAGATTTAATGGCCGCGGCTCGTCAGTTTGTTGTTTTTCAAGAAGCTCCGTTTGTTCAAGAGGTAGAGATTTCCGGGATCAGCAAGGGGGAGGTCGGGATTAGTTTTCAACTAAGATTAATCCTCGATCCAAAGATTTTCAAAAAATAATTTATGAAAACATTTTTTTCAGCCATTTTTTTTGTCAAGTATTTTTGGCACATTATCATTGTTTTGATAATAGTGATTTTTTCTGTCAGTTATTTTGGATTAGCTAAACCAAAATTAGATCTTTTAAAAGATGGCCAACCACTGGATACCTCATTTTATTTGGATCTAGTTGAAAAACAGAAAAAATACTTGACTAATCTTAAATCAGCGATTGCTGTTCATGATAATTTAAATTTTGCCCGCTTAGAGAAACTAGATCAACTTATTGGGGCCAAGAAAGACTTCCCTAATACTTTAGCCATGATTGTGAGAATGCTGGAGAAGCGAGGTATTGTTCTTGATCAGATCAGTCTTGGTTTTGGTCCGGGGGAAACAGTCATCAATATCAGTATTAGCGGCAAAGATTATTTTGGTTTTAAAGAGTTTCTCAAAGATATAGAGCACAATAGCCGGCTGATGGATTTGCGACATCTTGATTTCTCTCCGGCCCAGAACAGTTATAGTTTGCAATTAGTTATTTACCATTTAGAATAATTTTATGCCAGGTAGTGAGAATTCAACCGAAAAAGATTTTCTTAATACCTGGCAAGTCAAGACTTCATAAAATATAACTAAAAACTTAATTTGTCTAATTTCTACTACCTGGTATGACTCCTGAGATAAAAAAATCTGAAGAGCAAAATGTTTCCTCTGTTTTATTGGTTTTACTTATTGTTTTGGTTGTCCTCGGCATCTTAACGAAAATAACTAATAGTTTTGTTTCGCGACGTTTGGCGCCGCCGGCCTTAATAGAAGTTCCTTCATATTTAGGAGAAGTACTTCCAGATATCAAAAACATTGAAACGATTATTGAACATCCAAAATTGGATGAACTTTATTATGACCCAGAAATTTTTAAACCGGTCAAACCAGAAATAAAAGGTCGAGCCAATCCCTTTGTTCCTTTTATTCCTTTGGCTCGTTAATTTTTATGCTTATTTATGCTCAAGAAGCAGGAAAAAATTATCAATTTTTTACTTGAGAACAAAAGGTTTACTTCAGAGCAGGTTAAAACGATTATTAAAGAAGCAGAAGCCCAAGGGGTTTCCCCGGATGAATATTTAGAAGACAAGCATATTCTTCCTGAAAAAGAAATTATCCAGGCGAAAAGCGCAATTTTTAGTTTGCCGCCAATTGAGTTGTATGACTTTTCTGTGCCAGACAAGATTTTGAAAATTTTACCAAAAGAATTAGCAGAAACATATCAGGTTGTTGTTTTTGCCTTAGAAAATAAGACCCTTAAAGTTGCGCTTTTAAATCCACTTGATTTTAAAGCCAGAGAAGCAGTAGAGTTTATTGCTAAAGATAAGGGTTTTTCTGTGGAATATTTCGTGACTGGCAAAGATTCTTTTAAGAGTGTTTTAGTTCAATATGGAGGTTTAGCGATTGAGGTCAAGGAGGCGCTGGCCGGAGCTGAAGAAAAATTTGCTCCTGTTTCGCGCGAAAAGGTCAGGCCAGAAGCGGCTTTGGAAGAAGCGGCTCAAATGGCGCCAGTAACTAAGCTTTTTGCCTTAATTTTAAAATATGCAGTTGATAATCGGGCTTCAGATATTCATATTGAATCAGTTGGTGATAAAACAAGAGTTCGTTATCGTATTGATGGCGTTTTGCGGTCAACGGCCATCTTGCCTGACTATATCCATTCAGCGATTATTAGCCGAGTAAAAGTTATGGCTAATTTAAAATTAGACGAAACACGCATCCCACAGGACGGACGAATTAGAGTGGTTGTTTCCGGCCGTAACATAGATATTCGCGTTTCTACTTTACCGCTTCTTGATAAAGAAAAAATTGCTTTAAGAATTCTTGATCCAGCTCAGCAGGTTTTCACTTTGGAGAATCTTGGTTTTTGGGGTAATGGCTTGGAGAAAATAAAGCGAAATTTAGAAAGACCGCATGGCATGATTTTAGTCACCGGACCAACTGGCTGCGGCAAAACCACCACCCTTTATGCTATGTTAAAATTATTTAATCGTGAAGAGGTTAATATCGTGACCTTAGAGGATCCGATTGAATATTTTGTTGAAGGAGTTAATCAATCTCATATTAGGACTGAGATTGGTTATACTTTTGCCGCTGGTATTCGTTCGGTGGTCAGGCAGGATCCTAATATTATAATGGTCGGCGAGATTCGTGATAATGAAACAGCGGAATTAGCGGTTCACGCCGCCTTAACCGGTCATATTGTTCTTTCTACCCTTCATACTAATGATGCTTTTGGTGCTATTCCCCGGTTGATTGATATGAAGATAGAACCATTTTTAATTTCCAGTTCTCTTAATATTATTATTGCTCAGAGGTTGGTTAGAAGAATTTGTGATAATTGTCGAGAGGAGATGATCTTGCCGGCCCCGCTAGAAGAGATAATCATCAGGGATCTAAAGACTATTCCAGATTTTAAATTAGAGCAGTTTAAAACTAAGCGCGGTAAGCTAAAATTCTATCGCGGTCGTGGCTGTCCAAACTGCAACCGCGAAGGCTATAAAGAACGGACGAGTATTTTTGAAGTTTTAGAAATCACAGAACAAATGAAAAAAATTATTACCAGTGGTTGTCAGATCGATGAGGTCAGGCAGGAGTTTGGCCGTCAAAAACTGATTTTAATGCGTCAAGAAGGTCTGATTAAAGCCCTGCAAGGGATAACAACAGTTGAAGAGGTGATGCGAGCGGCTAGGGAGTAGTTAATCAATTTTTGATTTTTATTTATGTCAACTCAATCTGAATTAATTTTTAATCGGTTTTTAACTAATGCTTTAGGTCAAAAAGCGACTGAAATGTATCTATCGGTCGGGACAGTCCCTCTCATTAGAAAGGATGGCTTAATCAGACAGATGGTCGGGGAGACAGTTATCAATAAACAATTTTTAGAAGAAATGATCAAAATTCTTTTTAACTCAAATGAACAAGAACGGTTTCGATCTGAAAAGGAGGTTTTGGTAACTCGTGAATTTGGTCGGGCCCAACGTTTTAGATTAACTGCTCTTCAAGAGAGGAGCGTACCAGCTTTAAATATAAAATTTATTCCTAATCAAATTATTTCTTTAGAGCAGCTTAGAGTTAGAAAATCCGTTAGAGATTTAACTGGTTTAGATAATGGCTTGGTGATTATTAGTGGACAGCGAGATTCAGGTCGGTCAACGTTAATCTTAGCCTTACTCGATTTAATCAATAAAAATCAGCAGAAATATATTGCCACTCTTGAAAGACCAGTGGAATATTTTTTTCTGGCTGGTAAATGTTTAGTCGAGCAGCGCGAAGTCGGTCAAGATACACCGGATTTCTTGACTGGTATTTCTTCGTTAAAGACACGGAATGTTGATGTTGTTTTTGTCTCTGAGGCAAGTGACCCTGAGGTTATTTTAGCCATTTTAGAGATAGCCCAATCTAACGCTTTAGTTTTTACGATTATGAGCACAGATACGGCCCTCAAGACAATTCAGCGGATTTTTAATTATTTTCCAAGGGAGAAACAAGATTTGGTGCGTTCTTATTTTACTGATATTTTTAAGAGTATTATTTGTACTAGATTAATTCCCCGGGTTGGTGGTGGTCGGGTTTTAGCCATGGAAATTTTAAATGCCACGCCAATCATTCAAAAAGCAATTCGCGAACAGAGGCTTCAACAGGTTGAGAATATTTTACAGACCGGCCTTGAGGGCGAAGCGGCCATTTCGCTTGATCGATATTTAGCTGAATTAGTAAAAGACGGCCAGGTTTTGAGTGCTGAAGCGATAAAGTGCGCGGTTGATAAAGAAGGTTTTCAAAGTTTAATCAGGGAATAATTTCAGTTTTTAGAAATAATTAGAAAGGGATATTTGGTATTTTTATGTTTTTTGAATATAAGGTAAAAACTCAGGTTGGTCAAACGATTACCGGGCGAATAGAGGCTGTTAGTGAGGAGTCAGCAGTTACAACCCTGACTGAACAAGGTTTAATTCTGCTCAGCCTAAAAGAAATAAAACAAAAGATGAGGGTTTTCGACCCTTTTTTTTCGCGCATTAAAGCTCAAGATATATTAATTTTTGCTAGGCAGTTATCTGTCCTGGTTTCAGCTGGTCTTTCTTTAGTTAGAGCTCTAGAAACACTCTCAAAGCAGGCAGTTAATCGTGAATTTAAAAAGATTTGTTCAGAAATGGCGGCTGATATCAGAGGTGGTCTTCGCCTTTCCTCGGCCTTAGCCAAATATCCTCACATTTTTGATAATTTTTATCTTAATATGGTCAGAGTCGGTGAAACAGCTGGCAAACTTGATGAGATTTTAAACTATCTGGCTGATGAACAAGAAAAAAACTATGATCTTAAGAGTAAAATAAAGGGAGCAATGGTTTATCCAGCTTTTATTATAGGTGCGGTTATTGTGATTGGTGCTTTAATGATGATTTTTGTGATGCCAAAAATGTTGGAAGTTTTAATCGAGACAGGCACTCCTTTGCCTTTGGCAACAAGAATTTTAATAAGTGTGAGCAAATTTTTTCAATTTTATTGGCACATTATTGTTTTGGTTGTTGTTGGACTGTTTATATTGTTAAGGCTTTTTATTAAAACACCAACCGGTCGTCGTATTTTTGATAGACTTAAACTGCGGTCTCCTATTTTTGGCAAGCTTTTTGAAAAAATTTATTTGGTAAGGTTTTCCAGGAGTTTGTCAACCCTAATTATTGGCGGCGTGCCAGTTGCTTCGGCCTTGAAAATCGTGGCTGAGGTTATTGGCAATGTTATCTATAAGAATTTAATTTTATGGGCTGCTAAGCTTGTTGAGGATGGTGAGCCAATTGCCAGTGCTTTTTTAAAAAGCGGTGAAATGCCAGAAATGGTCGCTCAAATGGTAAATGTGGGTGAACAAACTGGCCGTCTTGATGTAGTTTTAGATAAGCTGGCTAATTTTTATGCTCGCGAGATTGAAAATCTCTTAAATAGATTGACAGTTTTGATTGAACCAATCGTAATCATTATCTTGGGTATTGGGGTTTTCATATTGGTGGCAGCCGTAATTTTGCCGATGTATAATTTAGCGGCTGGCATACAATAAACCAGACATATTTAACTTCTTTACTTTTTGAAACTTATAACCAATTTCATTCTATGAAAAAAGGAATTTTTTTAGTTTTAGGCACAGCTTTTATTTCCGGATTTTCTATTTGGCTTAATCAATTTGGTGTTAAAGTTGTTAATCCTTATATTTTTACTGGTTTAAGAAATTTTTCCGTGGTTGTTTTTCTTTTACTGATTATTCTTATCTTTAAAGAATGGCCCGAATTTAAAAAACTTTCTAAAAAAAATTGGCTGACTTTAATTCTGATTGGTTTGATTGGTGGTGGAGTTCCGTTTTTATTATTTTTTCAAGGACTTTCTCTAACGAGTGCGGCTAAAGGTTCATTCATTCATAAAACAATGTTTTTATATGTCGTAATTTTGGCTGCTATTTTTCTTAAGGAAAAATTAAATAAAAAATTGATTCTCGCTATTCTCTTTTTATTACTCGGTAATGTTTTTTTAATTAAACTCTTACCGGCTCAAAAATTAAATTTTGGCGATTTATTGATTTTCTTAGCTGTCCTTTTTTGGTCAGTTGAGCAGATTATTTCTAAGAAAGCAGTAGCCGTTATTTCGCCGAGGCTTGTCGCTTTTGGCAGAATGTTTTTTGGATTTTTTATTATTATTAGCTTTTGGCTGGTGACTGGTCAATTCAAACTGATTTTTACTTTAGATTTTATTCAATGGCGCTGGACAGTTTTGACCAGTTTGATTCTTCTCGGTTATGTTTTAACCTGGTATTCTGGGATTAAACATTTGCCAATTTCTCTGGCTACCTGTCTTCTTGCTTTGGGTGGTCCAATTACTGCTTTATTTGATTTAATTCAAGGAAAGATTCTTAATTGGTTAGAGATGGTCGGTTTAATTTTGATCTGTTTAGGTGTTTTTCTTGTTCTTAAAACAAAAGAATTTTTCTTCCGGCTACCAAAATTGGGGAGGATAAAAATATGAATGGTTTAAAATTGGCGGTTAGTTATTCTTTAAGACCGCATCAATTAGGTTTATGTGGCCCAAAAGGAGTTTCGCAAAAACTCCTTAATTTTCTTTTAGGAAGATTTAAAAATAGTCAAGAAATTCGTCAGATTTTGAAAAAATTTCAAGGATTTTTTCCTTATTTAAAACTTATTGCCAAAGCTAATAAAATTTCTTATCTATTTGATAAAAGAGTAGTTGAGGCTTATTGGTTGGGTAACAAACTTTTAGAAAAAGTGAAAATAAAAAATTTACAACAAATGGTTAAAAAAGAATTTAAGAGGAAAATTAAAATTCCTTCTTCAGTCTTTCCTCATCATAGTTTTCATGTTTTCTATCTTGGATCAGTTTCTGGTCGTCTTAAATTTACAAACAAATTAAAAGATTCGTGTCGGATTGCCTGGGGAAAAGTACTTAAAAAATCAAAAACCAGAGCACAAAACAAAAAGTTTTGTGCTCGGCCGAGCCCATACGTATGGGCTCTGGTCAAAAATCAAAAGTCAAAAGTTTTAATAGAATATCAGCCTTTAGTGATGAGAGATAAGGTAGTTTATTTAGGCGAGCCAACAAAAAAGTGGATTAAATGGGATAGGCGAGCAGTAAAAAAAATAAAAATTGGTGATCTTGTTTCTTTTCACTGGAATTTTCTTTGTCAAGTTTTGAATAAAAAACAAAAGGAAAATTTGGTCTATTACACCAGAAAAAATATTTATTCCTTAAATCCAAAAGTTTTGCCAGTCATTCATGCTTTTCTCCGAAATAAAGACAAGATTTTAATTCTCAAAAGAAGTAATTTACTTTTTACTTATCCGAATTTGTGGAATGGGGTTGGTGGTTATATTGAAAAAGGAGATAACTTGAGAGAAAGGGCGATTAAAGAAGTTGAAAAAGAAACAAGGATTAAGAAGAAAGACTTAAAACTTATCAAAAAAGCAAAACCTTATAAAGTAGAAGATAAATCAATCAACAAAATTTGGCTTATCTATCCATTTTTATTTGAAACAAAAACTGATAAAATAAGAGTTGATTGGGAGCACACTGTTTATCGTTGGATAAAACCAAATGAAATTAAAAAATACAGAACTATGCCAAAATTAGAAAAAGGATTAAAAATTTTGATAAAATGAAGGAAAAACCAAAAGTTGTCATTTTTTCCTTGACCTCTTGTGAGGGTTGTCAGTTCGTGCTTTTAGATTTAGGGCAGAAGTTTTTTAATTTTTTGAAAAAAGTTGACTTAATTGATTTTCCTTTAATTGAAGAAAAAAAATTTCCTAAAAAAATAAAAATTGATGTTTCTTTTGTTGAGGGAAATCCAATCACTGAAGAAGACATTGCTTTACTAAAAAAAATCAGAAAAGAATCTAAAATTTTAGTTGCCTTAGGAAATTGCGCTGCTTTAGGCGGTATCCCAGAGATAAAAAATTACCGAGGCAAAGAAAGAACAATTCGTTATATTTATAAAAAGTTAGATCACATTGCTAATCCGGAAATTAAAGAGATTAATAATTTCGTTAAAATAGATTTTGTCATCTCGGGATGTCCAATTTCAGGGGAAGAATTTTTAAAATTGGCGAATGATTTAATTTATGGTAAAATTCCAGAAGTTTGTCAGAGTCCAGTCTGTCTTGAATGTCCATATCAAGGAACAGCTAAATGTTTTTTGACTAGAAAAAAAGTCTGCTTTGGTTTTATTAGTTTAGCTGGTTGCCAAGCTGTTTGTCCTAAAAATGAATCTCCCTGTCTTAGCTGCCGGGGTCTATTCAAAGGAGCAAAGGTTAAAGATTTTTTAAAGGTTTTGGAAAAAATAGCTAAAAAAGAAGAAATCGAAGAAGATTTGGAAATTTTCGGTATCAAAGACGACATTGAAAAAATTTTAAAATAATTAAAAAATTGGCAATTTATGCTAAAATATATAAAATATGTTTGCTAAAATAATCATCGGTGGTTGATTTTTTAAGTAAAATTTTATGAAAATTGTTGTTCCCCATATTCATAAAATAGAAGGGAAAGCGGGATTTTGGGCGAAAGTTGCCAAAACAGGAAAAATAGAAGATTTAAGAATTGAAGTTTTAGAAGGATTAAGGCAAATCGAAGGGATTTTGATTGGTCGGAGAGTTCAGGATGTACCGATTGTTGTTTCAAGAATTTGTGGTATTTGTCCGGTTGTTCATATTTTGAACGCTTGTTCGGCTTTAGAGAAGGCTTTGGAAATAAAAGTTTCACCAGAAATTATTCTTTTAAGAAAATTATTTTTAGTTAGCCAGATTATTCAGAGCCACACCTTACATCTTTTTTTTATGAGCCTGCCTGATTTTTTTAATTTGGAGAACGAATTGGATTTAATGAAAAAATTTAAAAAGGAGACAAGAGCGGCTTTGAAAATCAGAGATTTTTCTTTAAAAATTGCCAGGATTGTTGGTGGCCGGGCGGTTCATCCGATAAGGCCACAACTTGGTGGTTTTACTAAACTGCCAACTAAACCGGATTTAAAAAAAATTTTAAGAGATTTCCCTTTTATTATTGAACAAGCTTTAATTTTGGCAGAAACTTTTAAAGATCTCTCTTATCCGGTTTTAAAAAGAAGAACCAATTTTGTTTCTTTATTTTCAAAAGATGAGTATTCTTTTTATCAAGCACCTCATCTCTTATCTAAAAACAAGAAAATAACCATCAGTCATTTTTATGCTAATGAGATTGAAGAGGATCTAAAAATTTTACCAGTTAAAAGAGTAAAATATCGGGGTGAACCTTATCTGGTCGGCGCGATGGCACGGATTAAAAATAATGGACAGTTTTTAGCGCCTTTGGCGAGGAAATTTTTTCAGGATTTTAAAAAGAAACACTCTCTTTCCGAGGAAGATTTTTTTGCTAATGTTTATTATAATATTTTTTCTCAGGCCATTGAGGTTATTCACTTCTTAGAAATAAGTGAGCAAGTGACCAAAGAAATTTTAAAATCAGAGTTTCAGGAATCAAAGAAAGAGTTTCAAATCAGCAAAGGCAGTGGTCTTTCTGCTATGGAAGCGCCAAGAGGTACTCTTTTTACCTATCTTGAAGTTGACAAGCAGGGAAGAATTTTAAATTGCCATATTGTTACACCGACCGCTCAGTTTTTAGCTAACCTGGAAGAAGACTTAAAAGTTCTAATGCCCCAAATTTTTAAACTTTCCGAAAAAGAGAAAATAAGGAAAGTCCGATCTTTAATCAGGGCTTATGATCCCTGTATTTCTTGTGCCGTCCACTAACGATTTTGTCTGAAGCGCAATCCTGATGAATATCGGATGAGCGAAGTAACAAAATCGTTACCCCCTCACTCAAAAATTAAATAAAGTTTTTAATTTATTTTAAATTGAAAAATTTTTATTCGAGTTTTATAAATTTTTTAATTTTATTCCCGAGTGAGGGGATACTCAAAATTGTAGCGAAATTTTCTTCGCTACACTCTAAAATTTCGACAATTTTGGTATGTATGATCTAATTATCATTGGCGCCGGGCCAGCTGGAATAACCGCTGGAATTTATGCCGCCCGAAAAAAAATAAAAACCCTGATTTTAAGTCAGACACTTTCTGAACAAGTTTCTGAATCTTGGACGATTGAAAATTATCCCGGTTTTTCGAAAATTTCTGGTCAGGAGCTGATACAAAAATTTTTTGAGCATTTAAAGGATTATTTAGTGGAAATAAAATTGAATGAGAGAGTGATGAAAATTGAAGAAGTTTCCTCTCAACTAAAAAGTTTTAGAGTTATCACTCAAGGGGGAGGTATTTTTCAGGCGAAGAGTTTAATTATTGCTTCTGGTAAAACCCCCCGGCCGTTAGAGGTGCCTAATGGTTTTAGTTTAATTGGTCGAGGGATTTCTTATTGTGCGACCTGCGATGCGCCGCTTTATAAAAATAAAATTGTCGCCGTGGTTGGGGCTGGTAATGCTGGTTTAGAAGCAGTTCTTCTTTTAGCCAAATATGCCAAAAAAATTTATCTTTTGGTACGAAGCGACCAGATCAGAGGTGACGAATCTTTGCAGACAGAAATAAAAAAATTACCAATAGTGGAAATCTTTTATCAAACAGTTGTTTTAGAGATTTTAGGCGAAAAAAAAGTAGAAAAATTAAAAATTCAGAGAGCGGGCAAAGAAGAAATTTTAATTGTTGACGGACTTTTTGTGGAAATTGGCTCGATTCCTTCAACTTATTTTGCCCAAGGTTTAGTTGAATTTAACGATTTTAATGAAATTGTTATTGACCGAGAAAATAAAACCTCTGTTGAAGGAATTTTTGCCGCTGGCGACGTCACTGATGTTAAATACAAACAAATTGTTATTGCCGCTGGCGAAGGCGCTAAAGCCGCCTTGTCCTGTGCTAATTATCTCCAAAAATTAAACCTATAAAATTTTTTCGTAGTTTCGTATTATTTCGTAATTTCGTAGAAAAAAAAATGAAAAATCTTTTGCGAAAAATTTATCCTCAAAGAAAACCCTGGACACATAAAGGTGAACACGGTTATGTTTTAATTGTCGCTGGTTCAAAAAGATATTCTGGCTCGCCGGTTTTTAATGCGATGAGCGCTTTACGAGCTGGCGTGGATTTAATCACGATTATTGGACCAAAAAGAGCCATGGATATTGCGGCCACTTTTGCCCCAGATATCATTGCTTATCCTTTAGAAGGCGATTGGTTAGAAGAAAAACACATTTTAGAAATTTTAGAAATAGGCAAAAACTTTAACTCTCTAATCATTGGCGGTGGATTGGGGAGAAATGGAAAAACTTTAGAGGTGATTCGCCAAATTATCAAAAAAATTAACTTGCCAATGGTTATTGATGCTGATGCCATTTATGCTCTTGTTGGTCAGAGAGATATTTTAAAAAACAAAAAAGTGGTTATAACACCGCACATTCGCGAATTTGAGATTTTAACTGGCGAAAAAGTTTTACCTGATACATCGGAAATTGGTTATTTCCGATCGCAGATAGACGCTGATATGAAAGGCGCTGATCAACGCAGATATCCGCGTCAATCCGCGTGCTATCCGCGTCAATCCGCGATTTTGAAAGATCGTCAAGAAAAAACAAAAAAATGGGCAAAAAAATTAGCCGTAACAATTTTACTTAAGGGTTATATTGATGTTATTTCTGATGGTCAAAAAATATTTTTAAATAAAACTGGCTCACCCTTTATGACTAAAGGTGGTTTTGGTGATACTTTAGCTGGAATTTGCGGCGCAATTTTAGCCCGCGGTATTTCTCCTTTTGAATCTGCTTGCGCTGCTGCCTATATTAATGGCAAAGCAGGCGAGTTGGCCGCTCAAAAATATGGCGAAGGCGTTTTAGCTTCGGATATTTTTGATGGGATTCATAAAGTTATTAAAGAAATCTAAATATCACTTGACTGAAAATTCATAACGATCGTTATAAAAAATAAGACGCGATAAGATAGGATTTAATATATTTTTATTAACAAATGAAAATTAAGAAAATTGTTGTTGGGTCTCTAAGGGCCAATTGTTATTTGCTAATTTCTGATAATGAAACGGTAGTCATCGATCCGGGCGATGAGGTAAATAAAATTTTAAAAGAAATTGGGAGGGCTCGAGTAAAATATATTGTTTTAACGCATTACCACTTTGATCACGTTTTGACGGCCCAAGAGATAAGAAAGAAAACTGGTGCGGAAATTTTAATCCATGAGCAAGACAAAAATTTTCTTAATTTTCCCGCTGACAGATATTTACAAGAAAACGAAGAAATAAAAATAGGGCAAAATATCCTAAAAGTTATCCACAGCCCTGGTCATACTCAAGGCAGTATCTGTTTAATGGGCGAGAGGGAAATTTTTGTTGGCGACTTGCTTTTTGAAGATGGTTATGGCCGGGCTGATCTTCCGGGAGGATCCGAAGAAGATTTAAGAAATTCGCTTCAGAAATTAGAGAAAATATTGCCAAAAGGGACAATGGTTTATCCAGGACATGGGGATGAGTTTTACGATTTTATCTGAAGCGCAGACCGATAAAATCGGACGAGCGAAGATATAAAATCGTAACCCCGCCCTTTATGTCCTGTAGTTTTGTGTTGATATTTTAAAAATAAAGAATATTTCAATGAGAGTTTGATTATTGAATTAAAGAGTATAAAGGGCGGGGTGGCGAAAATTAATAATATTTTATTCCCCGCCTAAATTTCCAGATTTATAAATTAATTATCCAATAAAATAAGTTAATAATAAATAAAAAGTCTAAATCGTTTATTGCCAAGAATTTTGGCGGGTCTAAAATTTTAAAATTTTCAGCCATGCCAGAACTACCAGAAGTAGAAACAATTAAAAATCAACTTCAAGAGAAAATTGTTGGCAAAAAAATAAAAGCCGTTGAAATTAGATTACCAAGAATGATTTATGACGCCACGGCAAAAGAGTTTGAAAAAAAAGTCACGGGAGCAAAAATTAAAGGTATTGATCGGCGAGCAAAACTTTTAATCATTCGTCTTTTTAATGGCTATTCTTTAGTCATTCATTTGAAATTAACCGGACAATTAATATTTATTGGAAATTGGAAATTGGAAATTGGAGATTTAAAGAACTATACACATCTCGTTTACCATTTTACCGACAGGAGTTCTTTGCTTCACAACGATTTAAGACAATTTGGATGGGTAAAATTGATAAAAACAGATGAATTAGAAAAATATTTTCAAAAAGAGAATTTTGGGCCAGAGCCATTAGATAAAAATTTTACTTTAGAAAAATTTAAAAGGCAACTTGCCCGCCGAGGAGGCGGGAAAATAAAGCCCCTTTTAATGGATCAAAAATTTATCGCTGGTATCGGTAATGTTTACGCCCAAGAAGTCTGCTGGTGTGCTAAAATTCTACCAACCCGAATTGTTAAAACTTTAAAAGAAAAAGAAATTTCTGATCTCTATGATTATTTGCTTAAAATCTTGAAAGAATCAATTAAGTATCGCGGCACTTCAGTTGACGCTTATGTTGATACTGAGGGGAAACAAGGTGATTACGTGCCAAAATTAAAAGTTTATGATCGAGAGGGCCGGTCCTGTTCTCGTTGCAGAGCAAAAATAAAAAAAATGACCCTGGCTGGCCGAGGAACCTACTTTTGTCAGAACTGTCAGAAATAAAAATAAAACAGGTACTGTTTTTCACGATCGTGAAATTTAGCATGCGTTTTAAATTGGGGCATTTAGAGGGTAGAAAAAGAGAATCGCTCCCTATTTATTTATGGGAGCGATTGTTTGATCGGGAGAAGAATCCAGCGGAAATAATCTTGTGCAAAAAATCGGCAGCCTCGTTGGCAGGTAGAAGGGTGATATCTTTCTGGGAGATAAATACTATCATGCCGGTTGTGGGGTTTGGAGTGGAGGGGATAAAGACACCAATAAGTTCCTCTCCTCTTAGAGGGTCGGTCAGTCGCTCTAAGGTAAGAAAAGCAATCATTTTTCCATGACCCCAAAGTGATGGTATTAGTACGGGTTGGGCGTTTCCGAGCTTTTGCAAGCCGTATAATAATTGACCAATTATTGGCAGATGCTTTAGGTAAAAGGCGAGATGAACAATAAGTAATCCGAGTAAAAAAATTATAATTATCGTAAGAGCTATTTGGATGCCCGCGAATTGGAGAAATTTTGGTAAAAGAGGTGTGATTTGATTAGCTGGCAGAAGAAAGAATTTGATCACAAATATCACGAAGATTAAGACTGTTAACCCAATAATCCCAGCCCCGAAAATTCTAATCAACCATTTCATTTTTCCTCCTATTTATATTTTATAATTCTAGTAGATTCTTTAAAACTTGTCAATGTTATTTTTTTGTTTCTCGAGAATAAAGTCAATAATTTTTTCGGCGACATTTTGGATTTTGCCAGAGGTGGGGAAATGGTGCATGTCAATCAGGGGCAAGCTGTTAATTTCAATGACAGCTAATAACTGTTCCTTGTATGGTTTGGAAATATCTTGGCAAATAAAATCTATACCAATAAGGGGTGTTTGGTAAAAATTAGCCAATTTGATAAACATCTTTCTATTTTCTTCTGCCACTTCATCTGTCATATCAAGGATGTCAGCCCCAATTGCTAGAATAACTTTTTGACTGAGATAAACCTTTTCACCTTTGGGGATAATGGTTTCTAAAAAAATTTTCTTATTCGCTAATTGGGATAAAACTTCGTCATCGTAAGTGAGTTTGTGTAGTGTATAATTTTTAGCAAAAGTTTCGCCTCGCTTGGGGTTACTATTTTTAATTTCAATTAATTCTTTAAGAGTATGAAGCCCATCACCAACAACATTTGGTGGTTCTCTTAGGGCAGCGGCAATAAATTTCCCATCTAAAATAATAATTCGATAAACATTACCGGGAATATACTTTTCAACGATAAATTCATAAGAGATTTTTTTAACAATTTTTATCGCTTGCTGGAATTCCGCCAGATTAGAGATATTACAAGTTACATGTTGAGAGAGCGATCCAAGGCGCGGCTTGACCACCAGGGGTAAGCCCAGCGACTGGCCATATTTTAAAACTAAACGCATTGGATGAAAATAATTAAAAATTCTGCCCTTAGCATAGGGGAAGCCATGTTTTTTAAGAGATTTTTTTAGGATCCATTTATCATCAGTTTCAATAACTGAAGGATGGCTTAGGTCATTGGTTGGCAGTCCTTCAAAAAAGAAAATTTTTTCGTTGGGTAGGGTTAATCGGAAAAGATTGGAGATCTTATCAAAGGATTTTATGGCCTGAATTCTTAAATTTCTTTTTTTAGCTTCTTCGTTTATTACTAAAATTCGATTAGGAAATTTTTCCGGCGACCTGTCTGGTTCAATAAAAGTAATAATTTTTAGCTTGGCTAAAATGTTGAGAAGATTATAAAAAAAGACTCGCCGCAATTTTTTCTCTAATTTCGGCGTTTTCTTCAAAAAAATATTTTTAAGTCCTAAAAGATAGCGGCCATATTTAAGAAGAAACCCCTCGAGACGTTCATAATAATGGTTGGGGTTTCGCAGATATGGCTTGCAGTAAGGGCAATAATCTTTCATTTTTTGATATAAGATTGTAAAAGTTTAACTTGGTCGCAATTACTGAACGAGGCTCGAACCCTTTTTGAAGAAAATCCCGAATAATGCCACACCGCTCATTAATTATTTTTGCAATTTAGCAATTATCCTTTTGGCTCGTTTTATCCATTCCTTGTCTTTTTGTTTGTCTGCTAACTCAATGAATCTACGATAGGCCTCAATCGCTTCCTCTTTGCGACCTAGTTCACGGAGGGCAACACCCATATTGTAGTAGGGGTAGGTACATTCGGGATCAAGGGCTATTGCTTGCTGATAGGCCTCAATTGCTTCTTCATAGCGACCTAGGTCAGAGAGGGCATTGCCCTTATTGTTGTAGGGGTAGGCATATTTGGGATCAATAGCTATTGCTTGCTGATAGGCCTCAATTGCTTCTTCATAGCGACCTAGGTCCTCAAGGGTAGTGCCCGTGGTGGTCAATACCTGTATTTGCTGACCATATTCAGGTTCAAATACGCTTACCCATGTCCTCTGTCCTTTTTTTACCCAAGGAAGTTTTATGCCAACAATATCAAACATTAGACCCTCAGGCTTAGGATCGCGACTAAAGGCCACAATGTCGGCAATGGTAAGGGCTAAGCCATTTTTTTGTCTTCGAATGTTAGCATTAGTTAGTCTTCTATTGGATAAAGGATGACAGAGCATATCTCGCCATTCCACGCAACCATCCTCTGTGACTAAAAACAATATGGAATGTTCTGGCACACTGCCCGCCAAGTAATGTAATCTTGCTTCTTTCATCAACGCGCCGCCAAGCATTGAGGCGCCCACGCAGTTAATATATTGATTAGCCACTATTCTTGCTGGAGTATAAACTTTTTCTCGATACGGAAAATTGCTAACCGCTTCCTGGATTTTATCGGCAATTTCCCCCTCTTTAGCGCTGATTTTAGCTGTGTTTCCCAACTGGCGGAGATTTTCCAGTTCAGTTCTTAATTGAGCGATATTCAAGATGTCAGCGATTTTTCTTTGTTCAAGTGGTAAATTTATTCCCACTTTTTCAAAGAAAGAATATAATTTTTTCTTCCATTCTGGTATTCTTTCTTTGCCCATTTGCCTGCTTTCTTTCATTTCACTTACAAGTTTTTCCAGACCTCGGCGAAAAATTGCCATTTCAAACTCTCTTTTTGGAGTTTCTATTTTTTTGGTTATCGCCCATTCAATTTTCTTGAGAAAGGCGCTGTGGATCGACGTCTTGCTTTGCCAGGGTTTCAATCCACTCAAGTCTGTTTTTATTAATTCTCCTCGTTCTGTTTTTTGTTTTAGTTCAAAAGCTTTCTCTGCCACTCTAAAAAATTGAGAAAGAGTTTGGCGCCGTTCTTCTTCGTAAAATTCATCTCGCTTTGTTGGATCGGTTGCGCTTATCTTTTCAGCCCGGTCTTGACGCGACCGATAGAGGTCTTCTCCAGCCAGAAAGCGGTCCACCTCTTTAATTTCTTCAGGTGTTAGATTTTGGAATAAGATATTCTTAAG
>CAYVCK010000003.1:15519-29617 GCA_964450195.1 uncultured Gammaproteobacteria bacterium | reverse complement strand
GAGTTTGTGAGTAGAAATTAACTTCTCAAAAATATGCGGCGAAGTCAAGGCGGGCGGGCAAATTCCAAATCGTTTTAGAATTTAGAATTTGGAGTTTAGATATTGTTTAGAATTTCGAATTTAGAATTTAGGATTTTCTATGTTTGTGGTGTTCGGATAAAGTTCGTAGATTAGGATTATGTTAAATAAATTTATTGGTTAGAATTATGTCAGTTATCTAATCTCGATTCGGCCAGTTTGGCCATTGACATAAATCATTAAAGAACGACTAAGGGTTTGGTGTCTAATTTCAATGGCTTTCTCATCAGTGTCAAGAATACCTTCAAAATAGAATTTTGCATTTGGCGGATCGAAAAGAAAACTTTTCTCAACCTGAGTTTGAATCACCAGACGAGACGGCAGAGTAAAAGATTGGATCACCCTATCTCCACTATTATAATTGTAATTAGAATTTGTATCAGCAAATAAAATATAAGTTGTATTGTTGGAAAAATAAACACCACAACCAGTCCGGCTACCATCAAATACCTGACCGCTTAAAGCCAAAGACTGGGCTTGTTTTAAAACACCAGCAATTCTTTGGGCATTAAGTTGTAAATCGGAAACCTGGGCCCCGGCCCGATAATGAGCTAAGGCCAAACCGCTTATCAAGCCGATAATCGCCACCACGACCGTCATTTCAATCAAAGTAAAAGCGGCTAATGAATTCTTGATAAAAAATTTTGAATTATGAATTTTATTAAATGATTTTTGATTTTTAATTTTTAAATTGTAATTTTGCATTTTAAATTTTGAATTTAATAAAAACCTATCAATTAAAGTGCCAGCTGATAATTTGCTCTGCCCAGAAAAGCGTTAAAAATGTGCCAACCACCAAAAACGGACCAAGGGGCAATTGATCTTTTAACTTTTTTTTGCCCCCCAAAAGGAGAGATAAAGCAACAAGCGCCCCGATTAAATAAGCCAAAAAAAGACCTAAAAGTATGTTTGGCCAAGAAAGGGTGGCGGCCATAAAAAAACCAATCCGCAAATCGCCTAAACCAAGACCCCGGCCGCGGGTTAAAAAATACTGAAGAGCAAAGAAGCCTATACTAATTATAACCGCTAAAATCATCTTTGTGAAGGCCTGACCCAAACCCAGGTTGAAAATAAAAATCAGACCGGCTAAAGGCAAAACAACCCTATCTTCAACCGCCAAATATTTAAGGTCATAAATAAAAATAAAAAGGCCGGCAAAAATGATAAGCCAATCGCGGAGGAGAAGAATATAGAATTTAGAATCTAGAATATAGAACTTAGAATTTAAATTTAAGAAAACGAATAAAAATAAGAGACCAGTTGTCAGTTCCACTATTGGGTACTGCCAAGAAATTTTTATTTGACATTTTCGGCAACGACCACGAAGTAAAACAAAACTTAAAAGAGGAATATTGTCAAACCAGGCAATTTTTGCTCCGCATTTTGAACAGGTCGAACGAGAAAAAAGCGATTTTTTTTCATGCAAACGATAAATCAGGGCATTGAGAAAACTACCCATGGCTAAGCCAAAGAGAAAAACAATTAATAACATATAACATAAATAGCGTAAATTGAAAGGCATGAAGGGTGAAACCCTTCCCAAAAAAAATTTTAGCTCTAAAAGCCAATTAAAACAAGGCTTTGGAAGGGTGAAACCCTTCATTTACTTCATTTAGAATTTTTAAGATTTTTAAAGCAGTTTTTTGCCAAGAAAATTTTTGAGCTTGTTTGAAGCCTCTTTCTTTTAAATTCTGGCGTAAACTTTCATCAGTTAAGATTTTTTCTAAAGCAGCAGTTATCTCATCAATATTATATGGATTAACCAAAATTGCTGCCTCGCCCACTACCTCAGGCAAAGAAGAGAGATTAGAAGTAATTACCGGGCAACCGCAAGCCATTGCTTCTAATGGCGGTAAGCCAAAGCCCTCATAAAGCGAGGGATAAACAAAACAAGTTGCCGCCTTGTATAAATAAGGCAAGTCTTCGTCAGGCACATAGCCAGTAAAAATAATTTCATTTTCTAATTTAAGTTCTTTAACTTTGTTAAAAATTTCTTGATAAAACCAGCCTTTTTTGCCAACAATCACCAATTTTTGATTTTTAATTTTTGATTTTTGATTTAATAGATGGTAGGCCTCAATTAATCTAACCAGATTTTTGCGCGGTTCAAGGGTGCCGATAAATAAAATAAAATTATTAGGCAAATTATATTTAGTTAATATTTTTTCTGGATTACTCGCTAATTGTGTGCCTTGAGGCGAACCATGATAGATAACTGATATTTTTTGAGATGAAATTTTAAAATACCTGATCACGTCTTGCTTTGTACTATTAGAGACAGTAACAATTTTTTGACTATTGCGTAAGGCGGGTTTTAAGAACATTTTCTCAATTATTTTAGTTTTTAAATTCACCCCCGTTTTAATAGATAAAAAAACGCACAAATCATGAATAACAATAATATTCCGACTAAAAAAATTAAGAACAGGGATAATATAACTCACTGGGGCAAAAAATAAATCAGGCCTTTCAAAAATTAGGTCAAAAACAACAAAAAAATGCCAAAAAATATTTGGCGCTTTTATAATTTTTTGGGAAAAATTTGGCGGTAATTCTTTGTCAAAATTCTGGTTTAAATAAAGGATATAATGATGAGATTTATCTATTCTAAATAATTCCTTCAAGATATTAATAACAAATTTTTCCTTGCCAGCCGGTTTTTTAACTGTTAAAGCCCGGCCATCAATAGCGATTTTCATAAATAAAGTTTTAAAAGTTGACAACGAATATCCTCTTCTTTCCCGATTTTTTTAATTTCTAGAGCGGCTCGCTGACCGAGTCTTGAGGCGAAAGAAAAATCAGATAAAATTCTGATAATTTTTTCAGCGAAATCTTGCGGTTCTCGAGGATCAGCCAGAAGTCCGCTTTCTCTATCTTTTACCATCTCTGGAATTCCTCCAATTTTGGAAGCAACAATTGCCTTACCTAAACTCATCGCATCAGCCAAAGTGGTCGGTGCCATATTTTCCCACTGCTCTGCTACCACGACTACATTGGCCTTTTTAATTAATTCTAAATATTTTTGATGAGATGGTTTTTTAATAAAAATTAAATTCTTGCCAATATTTAAATCCTCAATCATTTTTTTAATTTTTTCAAAATAATTTGGTTCTGAATAGTGATCAGCGTCTTTTACCGCCAGATAAAACTTAACCTGGGGCACGACTCTAGATACTTCAGTTATAGCCTTAATAACTATATGTACACCTTTATGTGGTAACATCCAGGTGTTAAAAAAGACAGAATTTGGCTCAACCGGTATTGTCTTATTATCTGGTGGTTTAATTGAAAGTTGGCGAACGACAAAAATTTTTTCTTTAGCTAAAGGATATTTAGAAACTAAATCTTTACAGGCTTGTGAAAGAACAGAAAAACGATTTACTTTGCCCAAAAAGAGGTCAAAAAATTTTTTACGAAAGACTGAAATTAGTTTAAGCAATGATCGTCCCTCGAGAGCCGAACAATTTTTGCACCATTTGCCGTGAAATTTATAACAGGGATTTGCTTCTTTATCAATTAATAATCTTGTCGGACAAAAAAACCAATAATCATAGATGGCTAGTATAAGCGGAATTTTAAATAATCTGGCAATAATAATTGGGGTTAAAGAAATCTTGGCGGCTTTATGAAGGTGGATTATATTCGGTTTGATTTTTAAAATAATAAAAATTAAATGGAGAAACGAGATAATATCAAAGGGGATAATTTGGTTTTTGAATCCAGAAATATAATGCTGTAATTTCTGGGGTAAGATATCCTCAGTGGTCCAGATTCTGACAAAATTGAAATCTTCTTCTATTTTTTTAATCGGCTTAAGTCCACCAACGAAAACTTGCCTGCTCTCTAATTTTACAGACATCCTAATCTGTCGATAAGCAACTTTTTCCGCCCCACCCCAAACAGAATGATAATCAGGCAAAGCATCAGTAAGATGAAATATTTTGATTGGCCTAATTTTACTTGATTGCATATTTTTTTATTTTCCTTAAAAATTCGCCTTTTAAGCGATGGGTAGATAATGTGCTTTTTAATACTTTAACAATTTTTTGGGCTGTTTTTTTAGAATCAAAATTTATAAAGGCCAAATCAACAAAACCAGCATCAATTAGTTCTTGAATATTATTGAGAGCTACTTTAATTTCAGAACAAGCAACGGCAAATCTCTTTCTCCGATCTTTATCTCCTCTTTGCAAAAAACGACGTCTTAATAATTGCAACGACGACGGTAGAAGAAAAATTAGTTTAGATTGTGGAAATAATTTTTTTAACGGTAGGGCAGTAATTGTACATTCAAAAAAATAAAGTTTATCTTTATCTTTCAATTTTAAAAGTTCACTTCGACTTACGCCGTAGAGCTGATTATTCACCCGATAGCGGCCGCCAAAAACTATCTCCCCTTTCTTAAAATTTCGCAAAAAAACATTTTTGTTAACAAAAAACATTCTTTCTTGATCTGACTTCTTCTTTCTTGGCAACCTCGTTGTTATTCTCTCAATCCTCTCTGAATTTTTGATTAGGCTAAGACAGGTCTCTAAAACCGTGTCACGTCCAACCCCTGAACTACCTAAAAGAATAATCAAATTTCGGCCTTGTCCCAGTTGGCGACGCAAACTAAGAACACTGGGGACTATTTTGAAATTTTTTAAAAAACCAATCTTAAATTGATCCTCGAACTTTGGTAATAATTGACTAGAATGAATTTTTTTTTGTTTCCTGACCATTAAAACTCAGATTTAATTTTACTAATTAATCTTTTTACCCCAACCTTTATATATAAAGGTAAATAAAATGGATCGCATTTTAAAATCGTTTTAGCAGTAATTATAGCTCGCTCTTTTCGAGAACGACCTGATAATTCGCCGCGCATAAATTCAGTTAATTGACTAATTCTTTTTTGCAGGTCTTTAGGATATTCGTTAGAAATTGGACCGGATAATTTACCATAAAAAATTTCATCTAACTGCATCAGCTTATCAAAAGGCAAATAATAACTAAAATGAGCATTTATTCCTTGTTTTAAAGCCCAATGTAAACTGGTTAAATCCTTTTGATAGGTTGAGCCCGGCAAACCGATAATAAAAAATCCATTAACAAAACGGAAATACTTTTTAGCGATTCTAATTACTTCTTCAGCCATCTTTTTATTGACCCCCTTTTTTATATTTTCTAAAACCACCTCGTCAATTGACTCAATACCAAAACTAACCTCTTTACAACCTGCCTCTGCCATTGCCCTGGCTAATTTCTCATTGAAACCATTAACTCGCAAACCATTACTGCAATACCAAGACAGGTTTAATTCTTTGATCTTCTGGCAAAACTTAATTACTCGCTCTGGTTTTAAATTAAAACAATCATCTAAAATCTGAAAAGTTCTGATACCATATTTCTCTTTGGCTTGTTTTAATTCTTGGTAGCAATTTTCTACGCTTCTGCCTCGCCAAGGTCGATTACGGGCCGCGCAATAAATACATTGATAAGGACAGCCCTGGGAGGTCATAATAGCATAAGGCCAATCGCCTGATTGCCAGTGTTTTTTAAAAATCTCAAACGAATCAAACAAATCGTAATTTGGAAAAGGCAAATTGTCATCAAATGGTTGGTCAAAACTTAAATCCTGTTCTAATTTTAAAAATGGATAGCAACATTCAATATCAATAATCCCTGAGACTGAAACAATCTGTGAATCTGGATATTTTTCTTTATATAATTTGGCAATTTTTTGCGCCTCGCCGTAAGTTCTTGATTGAACGGAAACGCCCAAAACATCAGTTTGATAGTCTGAAAATCTATTTGCCGGTTCTGGCTTAGTGTTTAAATCAATAATTTTAGAATTTGAGATCGTCCCAATATAAGCTAATTGTAAATTAGGGATTTCTTTGTTAGTTTTTGCCGAAGGATTAATAAGAAACATCTGATTTTATATTTTTACAAATAAAGGCAATTTCTTTTTTACTCCTTGGTAATAAATCTCTATCTATCAGTTTTTCAATTCGGAAAAGAGTCCAGTTGTAAATTTGACCTTTAAGTGTTTTAGGAGGCTGATCTGCCTTCCAAAAAGGGTTATTATATTTTAAATTAACCCGAAAATCTATTAGATAAAATTTATTTGAAAATAATATCTTTTTTAATTGGATTAGGTTAAAAGAAAAAGGATGATAAGGGTCCTTGAGGCCAATTTTTTCTTTTAAAATTCTATAAAACCAATAAATGGGTCCAAAACAATCACAAGAGAATAATAAAAAAACTATCAGCCCCTAATACCCTCTTTATTTCATTTATCACTTGAAGCGGCTGTTCTGTATGATTTAATACATTAGTAGCTATTACTAAATCAAAAAAATTATCTTTAAAAGGAAGTTCTTCGGCAACTCCTTTTAAAAATTTAACATCTTTTGGCATCTCGAATTCTTTTAAAAAATAATCCATTAATGGATCAAGCCCATAGCGCTCTCCTTTATTAATATAATTAATTAGTCCCCATGGCCCACAACCAATATCTAATATCCTATCATTTTCTTTAATTTGAATATGTTCTTGAATAAATTTTAAATAATCTTGCCATAATTGCTTATGTGCTTCTATTAGATAATGGCTAAATATTTTTTTATCTTCCCAGGCCCCTTGTTCATTCTCTTGGGCGAAAGACCATCTTTGATGAGATATTTTCATAATTGAGATTATGTAATTTTAAACATTTTTATCAATTCCATATTTCTTTTCACGCTGACTCGTATCAAAACCGCGGCAGCCAACGCACAAAAGAGGAATAGTCGCATTCTTTTTATTTACCATTTGTCTAAATTTTTTATATCTTTCTGAAGACCAAATTCTTTTAAATGGTTTCTCAAAAATATTACTAAAGCAATGCTGGCGTAAAAAATCTCGGCGATTTGACATTAAAACTCCGCAGCAAGGCAAAGTATAACCACCCATCATAATATATGGCTCAGCCCAACTTGCGCATTGACTAATATCGCGCAATCTTTTCTTATCCAAATGAGTGAACGCAACTGGCACTCTTAGCTCTTTAGCGCGCTTTTTTGTTAATTCTAAAATCTCTTGAGGAACTTCTGATAAATAATATTTTTCAATCTCTGGGAATTTTAGTAGTCCAACAAATTCTAATTGCGAGCCCTCACCCAAATCGCTGAATGAATGAACAAGCTCAACCATTTTGGGCATTTCTTGAAAATTTAAGGTGGTAATAACAAACCGGAAGCAGATTGTGGGCAGGGGTGATTTTAATTCTCTTTTAATTCGCAAAAGATTTTTAATGTTTTTAATCGCTCGATCAAAATTACAGCCGACTTTTATTTTGTCATAAGTTTCTTTAGTCGCTCCGTCCATAGAAATCCAAATACAGTTTACCCCTAATTCAACCATTTTTGGGGCATTGGCTTCGTCAAGGAAATCAAATTCATCAACAAAATTAACAGAAATATCTCGACTCCGAGCCAAAGTAATCATTTTCAAAAAATCTTTATTCAAAAAACCAGAGCCCTCTCCGGTCATATTAATCCATCGCAGATGTGGAAACTGGTCTAAAATATATTTAAATTGCTCAAAGGATATATCGTGAGGTGGTTCTTGCCAATAGGTATGTTCACAAAGAATACAGCGTTTATTGCACTTATTAGTAATTTCTACCTCTATTTTATACGGGTAACCAGCTAACCAGGGGAACCTAGTAATAATTGGATTTAAAATAGAAATTTCTCCACCCTCATCAGCGACAAAATATTTAATTAACAAAAACCGCCAAAGAGCACCTAGCCCCCTTTTTTTGAAAATAAACCAAAGAGTTTTTTTATATTTCCAGGGCAGAAATAAAACTTTACCAATTTTTTTAACCAATTTAAATAATTTAATCATAAGCCAAAATTATGGTTTTACCTGCCTAATACTTCTGGGCAACCATAATTACTTTAAAGGGGAATATAGGCAAAGGGATCTTGGTAAACAATTTAGTGAATAATCTAGCCGTCCGAGGGCGTTTGATTAGGAAAGACTTTATCATTTTTTTTATTAGATTTGAAGAATTACTAGAAGAAAAGCTCGGTTCAAATCTTAGTTTCAAGCCTGCTCTTTTCGCTGCAGAATAATATTCCCAGGGAGTATATGCTTTATCATTTAGATTCAATTTTTTTTCGATTTCTCGCCCAATCTTTTTAGGCTGAAATATGCCACGCACCGGCTCGTTAATTAAAATTACTCTACCAGAAGAAGTAAGTACTCTAGAAATTTCTTTAAAAGTCTGTCTTAAATCAGTAGCGTGATGAATACTGGTCATAGTAACAACCACATCAAAAGATTGGTCAATAAAGGGCAAATAATCCATATCTGCCCTTACTCTCTCAAAATAAACATTATTCTCGTATATGTAAATATCAGAAACTTCAAGATGATAATTTATATCCAGGGCCACACATTGACAACCAATTTGAGCGAATTTATTAGTACTCCAACATATATCTGCCCCGAGGTCGAGCAGTTTTTCTTTTCCTCTCAATCCTAATAATAATCCTTGATAAAATGCGGGGGCGGATTCGGCAATGCTCCTAAAAGACGTTTCCTTCTTAAAAATATTGCTATCATCCTCATCAGGAAGCGATAAAATTTGTTTTTTATATTTGGCTGCCTCACAAGGCCTAAAAGGCAAACCCCATGGAGCCATCTCGTGGTGAATGGTTCCTTCTTGCTGTTTTTTAATCACCGGACCTGGATTCGCTAAAACATCTAAAACCCCACTTTTTATAGCAAATTTACTTTGGCAAATATTACAGCAAATCTCTCCCTCTCTAATTTCTTTAGTATTTTGTTGTTTTATAACTATTTGAAAGGAATTCCCTTTACAAACTGGACAACTTAAATAATCAACAAAAATTTTTTGCATAAGTGATCTGAAATTGCTCTTATTTAATTAAGATA
The DNA here is from genome assembly GCA_964450195.1 of uncultured Gammaproteobacteria bacterium. Classification (GTDB taxonomy): domain Bacteria; phylum Patescibacteriota; class Patescibacteriia; order UBA2591; family CALHIP01; genus CAYVCK01. Next base: position 20,608 of record CAYVCK010000003.1, on the reverse strand, counting down.
GCATCTCAACAAGCCATTGTCCATCTCCACAAGCAAACTTCACAGTAAGAAAATTTCTCTTCTAGATTTAAATTTTGTCTTTTTAAATTAAGCTCTTTTTCGGAAAGAACCTTGGGCCCTTTTTCAAATTTTCTTATTTTCTTTCTCAATAACTTAAAATCTTCACCGTTCCAAACTTTCTCGAAAGAATCGGTAAAAATATTGCCCATTTTGTACTGATAAAAAGGGACCTGAATTGGAACACCCGAATACCATTCAGTATCAATTGGATTTGGACTCCGATCCATAAAACAGCAGGGATATATATCCCCATTAACCATAATAAGCGGGTCAGACCAGGGTTGCCAACACTTTCTCATTTTGGGAAAAAGGGGGCGGGAGATAATTTTAATTTTATATTTCTTTGCCAACTCTTCTGCCTTTTTTAAATAATACCCAGCTTTATTTGTTTTAGAATTTACAAATTTTTTATCATAAGATTTATCCATAGAAATGAGATGGCTTAGCCCTATCTCTCTCGCACCTATTTTTTTACCTATTTCAACTAATTCGGATAAGTCTTCTAAGGTTTCTTCCATGAGAATTGTTAAAATACACAATTTCACCTCAGGTTTTAGTTTTCTAACTTTTTGTATATTTTCAATCACCTTTGTAAAATCGGCACCCTTTCTTATCATCTCGAATTTTTCTTTAGAAGCACCATCTATTATTTATTTTTGAAATATTTTCTTCATTTAAAAGGGTTCCGTTGGTAATAAGAGAAGCAATTTTCTTTTTTGATTGAACAATGTTTAATAACTCAAAAAAGTGTGAATTCGTTAAGGGCTCTCCCAGACCCATAAAATTTATCCGTCTAAGCTTAGGGAGTTGGTCTAAAATGAACTTAAACTCTTCGAGAGACAAAACTTCTTTATTGGTGTTACTAATTCTCCGGCGCGCTGAACACATTACACAATTCAAATTACATCTCCAACTAATATCTAAATTTATAGAATAAGGAAGAGGAATATTATCAGTTAGCCTTGGGAATCGGAACCGTGAGAGAAAAGATGCTAATTTTATTCTTCCCGATTTTATTTTTCTAAGTAAAATGGGGGTCATTTGAATAAATTTTTATTCTTAATAGAAAGTAATTTCTAATTATATTTTTTAAACTTTTGTTGTATAAAAGAAATAAGCTTCCTTCGTAATATCTTTCGATTAAGAATATCAGAATAAGTACATATATTACAATGTTCATTTAAGCCATTTAGAACCTCTTTTCTTACAGATGCATAGTTTTGGTAAATATCTTTAAGTTTTTTTCCTTTGGAAAGATTGCCAACCGGTCTATCAAAATTACCGCAGGGATATATATCGCCATTAGTAAAAATTAAAATAATCCTATAGGGAGCTATACACCGCTGCCTCTGCCCCCCCCTCCTTTTTCTAGTTTAGACAGAAAAGACTTAAGAAATTCTTGATTAGCGATGCCCCCCGCTTCCAGAGCAATGTTGATTGAATCTTTTAGGCCCTGCTTGTTAAATTTGGTTAAATCATCAGAGATGGGGGGTTGGGCCGCTAATTTTAGACTGCAGGGTATTATGACGGCAGGGACTTCAAGTTCTCTGGCTAACTTGGAAAAAGCCATTACTTCATGGCAATTATCCTGTTGCAAAACAAAATTTATTTGGGAAACCTTGCAATATTGTTTGGCGATCCTGACCGCGTTGACGGCCCTCTCCCAACTTCCATTGAGAATTTTTAATCTTTCCAAAAATTTATTCGAAAGAAACAAGGAGTCTATTTTAAAATTCTCATATTATTAAATTTAATATTTTTGGGTTTTACGAATTGTTGCATTAAAAAAACCATCAAAAATAGTTAAAATAAATAATCCGAAATTATTAATTATAAATTTCCTCAGAAAGACCGGTAATAATTTGAGAAAAGGGCTAATCAATTTTAAAAATTTACTCTAAAGCATCTTGAAATTCTAATTGAATTCTAAAATTTGATTGCTTACAAATCGGACACAAAATTAAATCTAAAAAATCTTTTTTCATTTTAATTTCTTTATAAATTCTTTAATCTCTTCTTCTCCAGCCGGTTTAAGATTTAAAGCAGTTTCAGCCCAAAATTTTGCCTGAGCAAAATCTTTTTTTTCTTTATAAAGAATGGCTAAACCATAAGAAAGGGCTGAATCACCGGGGTTTAAAGTATAAGCATGAAGGTTTAAGCGAATTGCCTCATCAAGATTTTCCTGAAGATAGTAAACTTCAGCTAAATATTTATAAATATCTGGCCGGAAAAGCTGGTATTTTATAATTTTTCGGTAATATTCTTTGGCCTGATCGTATTTTTTCTCCTCTAAATTTAAAGAAGCTAGTTTATGCCAAACCTGAGAAATTTCTCCTATCACCCTTTGTCGGTGTTGCTCGTTCAGGTGCGGATGATCAAGTGGCGGATATAAACTTAAAGCTTTTTCGCATTTTTCAAAAGCACCAGGCCAGTCCTTTTGATAAATTTTTAATTGACACCAATCATTATAAATACCAGCCAAATAAGGAGAAATGGCCGAAAGATTTTTATAAGCATTATCAGCTAAATCAAAATCTTCTTTTTCCCAAGTAAAATTAGCCCGAAGATAAGCCCTGGCTTCAAAACTCCGTTCATTGACCGGAATTATCTCAATAACCTGCTTAGCTAAAACTAAAACTTCCACCTTTGCTTCGTTGGTTTTATAAAAATTATCAGCCCGCATTAAATCCAGGGCAAACCATTGCCGATAAAATGATTCACGCGGTAAAAGGGCCAATACTTTTTGATAATTTTTAAGAGTCGCCGACCAATCATTACGCATTCTACTAACTAAAGCCTCTCTGAAAAACCAATCGGCCAAAAACGGTCGGAAGTTTATTTCAAAAGACAAAAGACCAACTAAAAAAGTAGAAAGGAAAAGTAAAGAAAAGATAAGAAACTCCTTGATTTTTGGTGTGATTAAACCGACAAAAAAACTTCTCGTTAAATCCAAAATCCTAAAGCCGAAATTCCAAATTTTAATCTTCTTTCACCGGGTATCCTTAGTGGGAGAGTTGGTGGGAACAGGAATCAAATCTTGACCGCCAATTTGTTTTAAAAAACAAATTAAACCAAGATATAACCAAAAATAAACTAAAGTGGGAATAATGTGAAAGGAAAGTTGATTGGTAATAAAATAGCCAAAAAGAGCGGCCAGAAGATAGAGGCTGGGCAATTGGGTAATTGGAGAATTAGATACTTGGGTAATCGGGGAATGGAGCAATCGGCTAATTGGTCTTAGATTTTTTCTTAGATTTTTAAAGCCAAGATAAAAAGTATAACCAAGTAAAAATAAATAACTTGCCAAGCCCAAAAGACCACTTATTAAAGCAATGTCTAAAATTTCATTATGGGCCCGGTCCGGATAGGAATTAATCGCTTCATAAACCGCGTTTTCCGGTCGGTAATAAGAAATAAATTGGTTTTGTAAATTGTCAGGTCCGTAACCTAAAAAAGGAGATTTGGCGATTAAATCTAAACCTGACTGCCAGGTCATTAAACGCAATCGTCCTTCAACACCCAAGTGGGTTAAGCTAATGAAACGATCCAAAAATGGATTGCCCTTAAAACCAAGCGGACTAAAAAGATTAAGATAAATTAAAAAAATAATGCTTAAAAAAATAAAAATCAAAAGACTAAAAGCCAAAAAGCGTTTCTTCTCCAAAAAAACAAAAGCGATAAGGAAAAAAATAAAACTGGCTGAAAAACCAAACCAAGAACTGCGGGAAAGAGTTAGAAATAAATTAAAAAATAAGGCAATAAGCAGAAGCCAGAGCAGGCTCTTGGTTAAAAATTTTTTCTGCCAAAGATAAAGACTGTAAAAAACCAAAGGAATAACCAAAACCAACCAAGCCCCATAAAAATTTGGCTGACCAAAAGTGGAAAAAATCCGGCCGGTATAAGTAGCTGACTCCTGCCACAAAAACAGATCCAAACCCAGAATCTGCAAAAACCCGTAAATCGCAGTCAAAGTAGCGGCTAACAAAATCGCCACTAAAATCCTCTTAACCTGAGCAAAATTTTTAAGATTGAAAAGCAGAAGCAAAAAGAAAATAAAAAAATGGAGCCAGGTGATATAACCCAGGCGACGGAAATAAGAGCCAAAAAAACTTAAAACTGGCGCTCGAGAAAAAAGCGTGGCTAAACCTAAAACCAAGATAAAAAGAAAAGCCGGCCAAATAAATTTAATTCTCTTTAAAATAAATTCCTTGAAATAAGAAAAAGAATTGGCCTGCCGGAGAAAAAGCATTTTCAAAAGCCAAATCAGCAAAGCCAAATCAGTTAAAACCTGAAAAAAAAAATATTCACTTAATTGCCAGGTGGCGTAGATTCTAACGGTAAAAAAAATCGGGCTTAGACCAATAATCAAAAGCCAGCTGATTTCTAAAAGCCAATCAAAAAATTTGCTTATTTTTTCTGAACCAGAATTCATCCTCTTACTTTAACATTTTTGCCAATAAAAACAAACCGCTCCGTAGGCGAAACGGTTTTAAAATAGTTTTAAACAAACAAAAAGGTCTCTTGACAAGAACGCAAAAAAAATGGTTTATTGCTAAAATTTTATGGATCAGCAATTGTCCGAGGCGTGGCATTATGAAAACCAGCTCCAATTTCACCCATGGCTGCTCCAAGACAATAATGAATCTGGTAGGTCGTAAAAGGGGTCCCGCCAGTAGTCCCATAAGTATAACGAAGGTTACTAGGACAAGGACCATCTCCTCTCGGCGTAGGATTGCTGGGCACACGCGACATATAAGTTGTTCCTGAACAGGCAATTTCTAGGCCGCCAGCAGAAATACATCTGCCCTCGAGCGCACCAGCCGCTGGTGCGGTCGGATAACCGCCAAAATCAGTAAAATACATTTCTAAAGCAGTTTGGATCTGACGGATATCAGAAATGCGCCGGCCATCGCGGGCCTTGGCTCGAGCTGTGCCTAAGGCCACAGTCGCTAAACCAGCCAAAAGACCAATAATGGCAATCACAACCAAAAGTTCAACCAAGGTAAACCCCTGACATTTCTTTTTCTTT
>CAYVCK010000003.1:3202-15419 GCA_964450195.1 uncultured Gammaproteobacteria bacterium | reverse complement strand
GGCAATCACAACCAAAAGTTCAACCAAGGTAAACCCCTGACATTTCTTTTTCTTTGTTGGCATAAATCGTAAAACTTAAACAATTTAACTATTAAATTAATATTAAATGCAGAAATTATAACACAAAACTTCTAAAAAGTTATCCACAGCTGGATAATTCTAAAATTTTATGGATCAGCAATTGTCCGAGGCGTGGCATTATGAAAACCAGCTCCAATTTCACCCATGGCTGCTCCAAGACAATAATGAATCTGGTAGGTCGTAAAAGGGGTCCCGCCAGTAGTCCCATAAGTATAACGAAGGTTACTAGGACAAGGACCATCTCCTCTCGGCGTAGGATTGCTGGGCACACGCGACATATAAGTTGTTCCTGAACAGGCAATTTCTAGGCCGCCAGCAGAAATACATCTGCCCTCGAGCGCACCAGCCGCTGGTGCGGTCGGATAACCGCCAAAATCAGTAAAATACATTTCTAAAGCAGTTTGGATCTGACGGATATCAGAAATGCGCCGGCCATCGCGGGCCTTGGCTCGAGCTGTGCCTAAGGCCACAGTCGCTAAACCAGCCAAAAGACCAATAATGGCAATCACAACCAAAAGTTCAACCAAGGTAAACCCCTGACATTTCTTTTTCTTTATCAATAGACTTTGTCTTCTAGACATTTTACCAAAAAAACCAGCTATAAAGAAAAGATAAAAAACATTGAATATTATAACATAGATAATTATTAAAGTTATCCACAGGTGCCTAAATTCTTAAAATCTCCAAGATTTCAATCACAGAAAATTTTATGAGAATTTAGCGCACCCTGCCCTTTCTAAGTCTTTATTAAGACTAAAAATTGAAAAAAATAACAAGAAATTTAAATTTCTAAAAGATTAACGTTAACGAAAGTTTAGAAAGGGCCGGGTTCTCAAAGTTGTAACGAAATTTATTTCATTTGACAACTCACAAATTTTGACAACTTTGGAAGTTATCCACAGGCCAAAATCATAAAAACATTATAACATAACAACATTATAACATCAAGTCCATTGCGAAAATTAACTTAATTGTTATAATGTTAAAATGTTAAAATAATACAATGAAAGAATATCAAATCAATCTTATTGACGGCATTAAGCCACAAGAAAAAATAGAGATGGAGGCTCCGCTCATCAGAAAAAAACGGATTCCTGCTTTCTGGCGAGTGGTTATTTTTATTCTCATTGTCGTCTTTTTTTATTCAAATCGGGTTTTTTTTACCAAAGAAAGCATTCTTACTCATCTTGGCCGGCTTCCTTTTTGGGAGGGCGTTGTCCGGCTTATTCTTCAGCAAGACAAGGTCCTTAAGGGCGAACTGACTGACCGAACGAATTTTTTGATTTTAGGTATGGGCGGGGCTGAACATGAAGGTCCTTATTTAACTGATACGATTATTTTAGCCAGCCTGCAGTACAGTCGAAAAAGAGCGGCTTTAATTTTCGTTCCCAGAGATCTTTATGTTTTCTCGAAAAATTTTGGCTGGCAAAAAATCAATGCTCTAAATGCCTTGGGCCTGGCCCAAAAGAAAGATGGCATTATGGCAGCCAAAGAAACCTTAGAAAATATTTTTGAAACGCCAATCCACTACTGGTTACGGGTTGATTTTAAAGGATTCAAAAAATTAGTTGATCTTTTGGGCGGGCTGGAAATTAATATTGAGCGAAATTTTGTTGATTATTCTTATCCGGCCCCAAATTATCGTTTTCAAACCATTAGTTTTGAAAAAGGATTTCAAACTTTAAACAGTGAAAGAGTTCTTCAATTTGTCAGATCAAGACATGGGACTAATGGCGAAGATTCAGATTTTGCCAGAATGAAAAGACAGCAGAAAGTTATTTTAGCTTTAAGAGAAAAAATAGAAAAAAAAGGAATTATTCTTAATCCAGGAAAGATTTTTGAATTATACAACCTGGCCATTCAAAATATCTCCACTAATATAGAATTAGCTGAAACAATCAGATTGGCCAAGGTTTTAAAAACCATAGCCGAAGATCGGATTATTACCTGTAATTTTGAGATTGGTCCAGCCGGGGAACTCATCGCGGAAACCGCGACTAATGGAGCTTATATTTTAAGACCAAGAACCGGAAATTTTCAAGAATTAGCTGAAAGGGTAAAAAACATCTTTAATCAGCCGCCAGAAGTAAACCCCTCTTCAAATCTTTTTAATGAGAAGGCAAAAATCTCCTTAATTAAAGTGATTATTTTAAACGGAACCTTTATGGCTGGTTTAGCTAAAACGCAAGCTGAACTCTTGGCCGATAATTTCGAAGTAATAGAAATCGGCAATGCGCCAGAAAGAAATATTACCAAGACTATTATCTACGATTTAACTCAAGGTGGAAAAGAAAAAGATTTACTCAACTTGAAAGAAACCCTAAAAGCAGAGGTAAAAATAGAAATACCGGCCTATCTCCAAGAGAAAAAGGCAGATTTTGTTATTGTGGTGGGAAAAGAATAACGATTTTGTCTGACCTGCCCGCCAATTGCCAACCATAGTTATTTCTTTAGATAGATTTATCAGAATAATAATTTTTTAATATTTCTTCACATCCCGTCAATTGGCTTTGGCAGGCGGGTAAAATCGAGCTCGGAGAGCGAAGGTTTTTCAGTAACAAAATCATTACCCCCTCTTTCGGGAGCAAAATTAAAAATAACTTAATAAATTTGTCTGAAAATCACTTAATTTCAAAACAAATTAAAAAGTTCAGTTGATTTTGAGTGAAAGGGCACTCAATTTTCTCGTAATTTTTTTTCGATTATCATCTCTAATTTTTTAAAAAATTGGTATGTTCAAGGTGGCAATTGTTGGCCGGACAAATGTTGGCAAATCAACACTTTTTAATCTTTTAATTGGAAAAAAAAAATCGATTATTTCAACTGAACCCGGTACGACCAGGGATCGAATTTATGGAGAGTGTTTTTGGCGAGGCGAAACCTTTGAACTCATTGATATCGGTGGTCTAAGAAAAAAGGAATGGGCCGATGAGGAAGTTGAAAAAGAAATCCAAAAACAAATCGAAATCGCCCTTAAAGAAGCGGACTTAATTCTTTTTTTATTAAACATCAAAGAGGGAATTAAAAAACAAGATCAACAGATCGCTCAGAAACTCAAAAAACTAAAAAAACCAATTATTTTAGCTTTAAACAAGGTTGATGGTCCGCAATTAAGAGAATCAGTTGAAGAGCAAAAATTTCTAAAATTTGGTTTTGGCAAACCGTTTTTAATTTCAGCTCTGACCGGTTCTGGCATAGGTGATTTATTAGATGAAATAATCAAACAGTTGCCTGAATGCCCAGCTAATCGGGCAACTGAGTCCGCAGGCAATCAGGCAATTAGAAACAAAAAAGAAAATAGCCAATTACTCAAGTACCCGGGCAGCCAATTAACCAAAATTGCCATCATTGGAAAAACTAATATCGGCAAATCAACTTTGGTTAATTCTCTGCTTGGCCAGGAACGCCTTATTGTCACCGCTCTGCCTCACACGACTCGTGAACCAATAGATACTTTTTTAGAATACAAAGGAAAACCGCTCATTCTTATTGACACGGCTGGCATTAGAAAAAGGACAAAAATTAAATCAGAAATAGAAAAAATTGGCCTAGAAAAGAGTTTAAAAATGATCAAAAGAGCAGAAATTGTTTTTTTAATGCTTGATCTTTCAGAAAAGGTCTCTTTTTTAGACAAAAAATTGGCTGGTTTATTAGAAAAAGAAAAAAGGGGGGTTATTTTGGTGATAAACAAATTTGATTTAGCTCGGCTCAGATTGGAAAAGTATCTTGACTATTATCAAAATGCCTTACCAAATTTATGGTGGGCGCCAATTATTTTTATCTCGGCTAAAGAAAAAATTAACTTAGAAAAACTCCTCGACCTTACGTTGGAAATCAAGGCTAAAATGAAAAGACTTTTTGAGCCAGAAAAATTAAATAAAGTTTTAAAAGAAATAATTCGAGAATCTGGATTTAAAGAAAAATACTGGTCAAAAGCAGAGATTAAACAAATCACAACCAAAATTCCCTTCTTTATCATTAATCTGCCAAAACTAACCCGCAAAGACATACCACCCCTGGCCGCCCAAATTAATCTCCTGAAGAAAAAAATCAGGAGAGAATTTGACTTGTGGGGAGTACCAATTATTATTAAAATAAAAAATTAAATATAAAAAATAAAAATTACATATTAAAAATTAAAAAATTTTGAATTTTAAATTGTCATTTTGCATTTTAATTTTTGATTTTTGAATTTATGCTTATTATTATTGGTTTGGGTAATCCGATACCGAGATATCAAGGCACGCGCCACAATTTCGGCCAGGCAGCGATTTCTTATTTTCAAAAAATAAAAAATTTCCCTGAATTTAAACTAAAAAGAAAATTTGAAAGTTTAATTTCAGAAGGAAACATTGAAAAGGAAAAAATAATTTTAGCCCTGCCCCAAACCTTTATGAACGAATCAGGCCGGGCCGTAAAGAAACTTATTGAAAATTGTAAATTGAAAATTGAAAATTTATTAGTTATCCATGACGACCTTGATTTGCCATTAGGAAAAATTAGGATTAGAAAAAACGGTTCCGCGGCCGGACACAAGGGAGTTGAATCAATAATTGATAATTTAGGAACGGACAATTTCATCAGGTTCCGGCTCGGCATTAGTCGGCCGACTCAGCCGCCGGTCTTCAAGAACAGACAACTAATAAAAATGTTTGTTCTGAAAAAATTTAGGCCAGCCGAAAAAAAAATAGTCCATAAAATAATTCAAAAAATTGGCCAAACCCTTGAGTTTGCCCTTAAAGAAGGAATAGAAAGGGCAATCAGCCTAAAGATTAATTAAAACGAAAATGAATGACATCGCCATCTTGGACTAGATATTCTTTGCCCTCAAGTCTCATCAATCCTTTTTCTCGCCCTAAATGTTCTGAACCAACCCCAACTAAATCCTGCCAATTAATCACCTCGGCCTTAATAAATCCCTTTTCAAAATCAGTATGAACTTTGCCAGCTGCTTGCGGAGTTTTTGTCCCACGCTCGATTGTCCAGGCTTGAAGAATTTGATTTTGACAAGTAAAAAAAGTAATTAAATTTAAAGTTTTGTAGGCCGCGACAATTAAATCATCAAGTTGTGGATGCTCTAAGCCATAACTTTCTAAATATTCTTTTTCTTCTTCTAAAGAAAGATCAGCTATTTCTGCTTCGAGCTTGGCACAAAGAGGAACAGCTTGGCCAATCCCAAATTTCGTTTCGCCAATATCTTCTTCCGCGATATTTAAAGCATAAACTACCGGCTTGATGGTTAAAAAGTTTAAATCATGGATTTCTACCTTTTCTTCTTTGGTTAAATTTAGATGGCGGATAGAAATTCCTTTTTCCAAGCCATTTTTTATTTTTTCTAAAATCGCTAACTCCTTAATCGCTTTTTCCCCACCTGCCTTTGCTTCTGGCCTTGCTTTCTTTAGTTTTTTATCCAAAGTAACTAAATCAGCCATAATCAGTTCTAGGTTAATAATCTCTAAATCAGATTTAGGATTAATTTCACCAGCCGGATGCGGGATATTGGTGTTTTTAAAATCACGCAATAAGTGACAAATCAAATCCACTTCGCGGATTTTAGCCAAAAATTGATTGCCTAAACCTTCGCCCTTATGTGCGCCTTTGATTAAACCAGCAATATCAAAAAATTCAATATGGGTTGGAATAATCTCTTTGGGTTTTAAAATTTGAGATAGTTTGTCCAGTCTTTCATCCGGTACTTTAACCAGGCCGATATTTTCCTTAATGGTCGTAAAAGGATAATTAGCAATTTCAACCTGTTTTTTAGTTAAGGCCTTAAATAAAGTCGATTTACCAACATTAGGCAAGCCGACGATACCGACGGAAAACCCCATAAATTAGAATTTAGAACTTAGAATATTGAATCTGGAATAATATCATTATAACATAATTTAAATAAAAAAAGAGGGCTGGAATAAACCAGCGCTTTTTTCTTTGACCCTGTTAGATAGGTTTAATAATTAATAAAAAATATTTAGGAGTAGTAAAATTTTATTGGTAGAACAAGCTCATTAGGTATTTTTATCTAACAGGGTTGACAAGAAAAACTGATTTGGTTAAGATTTTGATTAAGGGAGATTAATTTATGAGAAAAAAGATGGCTGTCATTTCGTTGGGTGGATCAATTGTGGTGCCCAAGCCCAATGAAATAGACCGGAAATTTTTGGTTGCTTTTCAGCGGTTGATTTTGGGTTATGTTAAAAATGGTTGGCCCGCCTCGCCGAAGACTCGCCTCGATTTGAGGACGAAGCAGACGGCGAGTCGAGGCGGACGATTTGTTATTACCGTTGGTGGTGGAAAAATTAATCGGCATTATAATGAAACGGCGCGAAGCATTACAAAAGTGAAAGATTTAGATCTTGATTGGCTGGGTATTGCGGTAACTAAACTAAATGCCGAACTTTTGCGGGTGATTTTTTCTTCAGTTGCCTATCCGGAAGTAATTGCTAATCCAAATACTAAAATTAAAACAAAAAAGCCGATTATTATTGGTTCTGGCTGGCTGCCTGGTTGCTCAACTGATAAAGACGCCGTGCTTTGGGCAAAAAATATTGGGACCAAGATCGTACTTAATCTCAGCAATATTGATTATGTTTATGACAAGGATCCAAATAAATTCTCTGACGCTAAGCCATTAGAAAAACTTTCTTGGGATGAATACCGAAATTTAATCGGTGGTAAATGGATTCCACGGATGAATGTTCCCTTTGATCCGCTGGCCGCCCGATTGGCAAAGAAATTCGGCTTAAAAGTTGTTTTTCTTAATGGTCGCAATTTGCAAAATTTAAAGAATTTTTTGGCTGGCAAAAAATTCGTCGGTACGGTCATCAGCTAAAAATAACCCTATTATAGGAGAGGCAAGGCATTCCAAAGTTCTTGCCTCTTTTTTATTTTATGTTATCCTGAGATTGGTTATGAAACTATTTCTTCTTAATCTGGTTTTATGCCCAAACGCTTACCGAAAAGCTTGCGTAAATTTATTCGTCAGGAAAAAGCGAAAATCCATCGCTCAGTTTCTGATTTAGCTGAACAAAAAAGACTCATTAGTGAACTTTATCAAAAATTAAATCTAAAAACCTAACAATGGAAGTCTCTCTCATCATTTTTCTCTACATCTATCTCGGCCTAGCGACTGTTTGTTTTCTTTTCTTTCTGGCTAATCTTTATCATGTTATTCGTTTTGGCACTTTGAATTTTGGCACGGTTTTTATATCTTTTATTTTCATCTGTGGTGTGGTGCTTTTAGTTTATTTTTCTTACAATCAGATTCAAGTTATTGATTGGCAGCAAAAAATTAATCTGGCTGGCTGGCTGCCGTTTTATAAATTTAAACCAGGAATTCCTAAAATTATCCCCGAATTTGAAAATTTCCAAATTAATTTACCTAATAGATAATTTTTAATTTCCTACGAAATTACGAAACTATACAAAAGTACGAAAAATATGGGTTTATATAAGAAAACGGGGGGGGAGAAATTTATAGAAAAAATTTAGTTTATCCTGAATTAAGTTATAAAATAGTAGGGATTTTATTTGAAGTTTTTAAAGATCTAGGGTCTGGCTACCGAGAAAAATATTATCAAAGAGCTATAGCTTCAGTCTTCAAAAATTGTGGTCTAAAATTTAAAGAACAAGTTTTTGTTCCCGTAAAGTACAGGGGAGACAAAATTGGGCGAGTATTTTTAGATTTTTTAATCGAAAATAAAATTGTTTTAGAGATTAAGAAAGGTGATTACTTCTCTCCTCAAAACATTAGACAAATCAGTGATTATCTCAAAATGACAAGTTTGAAATTGGGACTTTTAGTTAATTTTACTAATAAAGGTATAAAGGTTAAAAGAGTTTTAAATCTAAAATAATTTCGTATTTTCGTAATTTTTTCGTAGTTCGTAGGATTTATGGAACCCATCTATCGTCTATTCAATCTCGATTTTACCGAAAAGGTGATCTATAAAACCCGGCCTCATTGGTTTATTTTTTTCAAGAAATTTCTTATTTTTTTGCTGGAAGTAGCCGTACCAGTGATTATTTATGGAGTAATTATAAATTTTTTTCCGACGCTACTTATTGATCAACGGGTTTTTGCCATTTTATTCTTAGCGGCCAGTCTTTATTATCTTTTTATTTGGCTGACCTTATTGTATAACTGGGTTGATTATTATCTTGACCTGTTTATTATTACTGACAAACAAATTATTGATGTTGCCCAAGCCGGAATTTTTAATCGAATAGTGGTAAAATATCCGTTAGCGCGAATTCAGGATGTAATGGCTGAATCAAAAGGTGTTTTCCCGACTCTGCTCCACTTCGGGGATCTTAATGTTCAGACGGCTGGCGCTCAAGGCCGGACAAATTTTAAAAATATTCCTGAACCATTTTTCGTCGCAGACCGAATTAATAATTTGATCAAGAATTTACCAAAATAAAAAAAGAAGCTTGGTAACAAAAAAGTGAAATTCGTAGTTGAAATATTTTAAGGGGGAACGGAAAAATTGACAAAATTTGCTAAAAGAATTAAAATAAAGATAATTCTTTTTTTATTTTAAACCTCTGGAATTTCTGCCGAATGATAAACAAGTTTCTCTTGAATCGAATAAATATTGGCTTATCACTCGTTTTAACTCGAGGATCATTTAAGAAAATATCTATGAATCTCACTGAATTAGCCAGAAAATTAAAAGTGACAACTAAAGAGCTCAAAGCAAAATTGCCTGAGCTTGGTTTTGATATCGGCGGGAAAGCGATTCAAATCCCAGATGAACAGGCCGAGAAAGTTATAGCAAAATGGCAAGCTATGAAAAAACTCGAGACTTTGCGAGAAAAAATTTTGGCTCAACAAGAGAAATTGGCTGAAAAAGAAGAGAAGAAAAAAGAGGACAAAGCAAAAATAATTATTCCGCCAGTCATTACCGTGCATAATTTAGCGAAAAAAATGGATTTACCAGTCACCAAAATCATCAGTGAACTTTTAAAAAACGGGGTGATGGCCACGATTAATGATAATTTAGATTTTGAAATTGCCGCGATTATCGCTGAAGGCTTGGGCTTTAAGATCAAAAGGGGCGAAGCAGAAAAAAAGACAATTTCTCTAAAAGAAAAAATCCAAGAAATTGCCAAAGAAGAAGATAAAAAGAAACTTATTCAGCGACCGCCAACAGTTGTGGTTCTCGGTCATGTTGATCACGGCAAAACTTCTTTACTTGACGCTATTCGACAAACTAATGTGGCCGACCAAGAAGCCGGCGCCATTACTCAACACATCGGCGCCTATCAAGTAGAAGATGTTTCAAAAGAGCTCGGCAAACGTGTTTTGACTTTTATTGATATGCCTGGTCATGAGGCTTTCAATGAAATGAGAAGTCGCGGTGGCCAAGTGGCTGATTTGGCGGTTTTGGTGATTGCGGCTGATGATCATGTCCAACCCCAAACTTTAGAATCAATTAAGGTTATTCAAGAATCCCGTTTGCCATTTATTGTCGCTTTAAACAAAATTGATTTGCCTGAGGCTGATCTGGAAAAAATTAAAAAACAACTCTCAGAAATCAATCTCGTGCCTGAAGATTGGGGCGGTAATGTAATTTGCCTGCCAGTTTCAGCCAAAACAAAACAAGGACTACCTGAACTCTTAGAAATGCTTTTTCTTTTAACAGATCTGGAAAAGGAAAAATATCTGGCTAACCCGAAAAAGCCGGCCATTGGTACTATTATTGAAAGTCATCTCGATCCAGGCAAGGGACCGACTGCCACTGTTTTAATCCATGCCGGCACTCTTCATTTAGGCGATAATGTTTTAGCTGGGCATACTTTTGGCCGAATAAGACGAATGGGAAATTTTAAGGGCAATGAAATCTCTGAGGCCAAACCCGGTATGCCGGCCCAAATTGTCGGCTTAAAAGAAGCACCATTAGTGGGCGAATTTTTGGAGGCGATTAAAGATTTAAAAGAGTTTAAAAAACGCCTAAAAAAAATAACTTATAAAAAGGGACAACAGATAATCGCGAAAACGAAAGAAAAAGAAAATAAGTTGCCAACCTTAAAAGTTATTCTCAGAGCTGATGTCAGCGGCTCTTTAGAAGCCATTACTGAAACACTCAAGAAACTCGAGCAAAAAGAAATAAAAGTGGAAATTCTCAAAAAAAATTTAGGACCTATTACTGAGACTGATGTTGTTTTAGCCCAAACAACTAAAGCCTGGCTGGTTGGCTTTCAGGTTGATACAGCGCCGACCGCTCTGAAATTGGCAGAAGAAACAGGTATTAAAATTTATCTCTTTAAAATCATTTATGATTTTATTGAAGAAGCAAAAAAGCAGATGAATGCTTTAGTCCCACCAGAAATTATTGAAAAGTTTTTAGGTAAAGCAAAAGTTTTAGTTTTATTTAGAAAAAGTGGTTCAGAGATGATTGTCGGCGCTAAAGTTATAGAAGGAGGGATTCTAAAGCCAGCCAAATTTAGACTCTGGCGGGCTGGGCAATTGCTTGATGAGGGCGAGATTTTACAGTTACAGATAAACAAACAGGACGTTGATGAGGTTAAAACTGGTGCTGAATGTGGCTTACGTTTGACCTGTAAAACTGCTCTTGTTATTGACGATGGGTTAGAAGTTTATCAAGAAGAGAAAAAAGAAAGAAAAATTTTTAAATAAAAAATGAGCTGGAGAAAAAAAATTATCATTATTATTTCTGCTATTGCCATTATTGGCATTTTTGATTTTTGGCTCTGGCTGCCGAAAAGACAGGTTAGCAATCAGCCGCAAAAAGCAAATGATGAAACAAAAACAGAAGAAAAGACAGCCATAGAATTTTTCAATAATTCTTTAAACCAAACAAATGTCCCACTCCCAGAAAACAATTTAGCACGAGAGCGGTTCAGTAATAAAACAATAGAGCAATCTATTATTAAACCATCTGTTCTACTTTCTGTTCCCTTTACCTCTCAATCTCCTTATGCCAAACCGGGTGAAAAATGGGATGAACTTTATAATGAAGCTTGTGAGGAGGCAGCTTTAATTATGGCTCGAGCCTGGCTAAAAGGAGAAAAACTAACAGCCGCTAAAGTAGATGAAGAAATTTTACAAGCGGTGACCTGGCAAGAAGAAAACTGGTCCGGTCATTATGATTTGCCAGTGGAAAAAATTGTGGAGCTGGCAAAAAATTATTTTCAAATTGAGAAAATTTACTTTGAACATGGCATTGATCTTAATGATATTAAAAAAGAACTCTCAGCTGGCAATTTAGTACTCGTGCCAGCGGCTGGCCGAGTTTTAAAAAATCCATATTATCGCCAACCTGGTCCTTATTATCATATGTTAGTGGTCATTGGTTACAATGAAAAAGAAATTATTACTAATGATCCAGGCACAAAGCGAGGCAAGGGTTTTAAATATTCTTATCAGAATTTTTTTGAGGCAATTTATGACTGGCCAGGACCATTGGGCAGCACCAAAGACGAAGTTAATATTTTGGCAGGCAGAAAAGCAATGATGGTAATAGAAAGGTAATTCAATAGAAATTCAATGGTTAATTTAGTAGAAATTCATAGAAACAAAGGGAGAATTCTATTTCCTCAATCTTCAATATGATAAGGCGCAGAAACTTTTAGAGAAAGCACTTGAGATTAAACCAAATGTTCGTGCTTTCTATATTTTAGGTCTCATTTTTGAAATAAAGACTAAAAGAGATAGGGTCGAGGAGATGTATCGTCGCGCTCTTGAATTAGAACCGAATTTTAAGGAGGTAGAAGATCATCTCGAAAAAATTCTAAAACAATAGTTACCCTGGTTTTTATTTTTTAAAAGATTTTAAAAAAATTTTCTATTCACCTATGTTTTACGCCCTTCTCAGCGTTTTCATTATTAGCTTAGTTTCCTTTGTTGGTGTTTTCACCTTGTTTTTACGAGCTGAAAAACTAAAAAATATTTTATTTCTTTTAGTCAGCTTTTCGGTTGGTACTCTTTTTGGTAGCGCCTTTTTTCATCTTTTACCCGAAGGATTAAAGGAAGTTGGTTTTAACGAAAAATTTGCTTTTTATATTTTGTCTGGGCTTCTGATCTTTTTTATTTTGGAAAAATTCATTCGCTGGCGACATTGTCATATCCTGACTTCGACCGAGCATCCGCATCCGCTTGGTTATATGAATT
>CAYVCK010000003.1:0-3192 GCA_964450195.1 uncultured Gammaproteobacteria bacterium | reverse complement strand
AGACCTTTGTCTGGATTGGGTTTGAGGCGGTTGATGCGGTTCATAATTTTATTGATGGTCTAATCATTGCCACCTCCTATTTAGTTAGCATACCTCTTGGTCTAACCACGACGCTAGCCGTTATTTTTCATGAAATTCCTCAAGAAATTAGCGATTTCGGCGTTCTTTTATATGGAGGGCTTAATAAAACCAAGGCTTTGTTTTTTAATTTTTTTTCTGCTCTTTTCGCTGTTTTGGGTTGGTTTTTTGTCTTTTTATTTAGCCGGCTAACTGGTAATTTAACTCTGTTTTTAATTCCTTTTGCGGCTGGCGGTTTTATCTATATCGCTGGTTCTGACCTCATCCCAGAATTGCACAAAGAAATATCTATCAAAAAATCTCTGGTGCAACTTTTTTCTTTGCTGACCGGTCTGCTGGTAATGTTTCTTTTAAAATTTATTCATTAGACCACAATCAAAGTTGGCCAAAAGTTAAAATCTACCTAATTCAACTCTATTTTCGCCCCTTTTCCCGTTAATTCTAATCCTCGCCTAATTATTTTTAGCTACATTCAATTTGCAAGTACAACCGAACGAGTGGTTAAATGAGAATAGAAAGAATTAAGACTAAGGAACGGATTTGTCTTCTGAATTTTATAATCAGCGTGTTAACACATTAATACTAATGAATTTTATAATCAGCGTGTTAACACATTGATACTAAATTTCTCTTGGCTACAATGATCCTGAACACTGGAAGACCTTGAGAACAAGGGTCTTCAGGGAGATAAAAAATATCTGGCAAAAAGGGAGGAAGCGGTCTAAAATTAAAGTTAAGGGTCGAAATCTCTTTAACCAGATTAAAGACCTATCTTCCCCCTATGACAATTCTATCACAATCTTACGTTATGCTCAAAAAAGAGACCGGAGCAGAATTTACCAGAAAAACTCTTTTAGAAAATCTAAGATTTAACAAAGAAAATATCAAGAAAACAGCCCGGGAAATGGCTTGTTCAAAAGGCGCCATTTATCTTTGCTTACAAAAAGAAAGGGAAAACAATCTTTCTAATAAGCCCCATCAGCCAAAAAGACCTCATCCAAAACAGACAAAAGAAGAAATTGTTAATTTGATTGTCAAAAAAAAGGAAAGAAACAGGTTTTGGTAAAAGAAGGTTAGCTTGGTATCTCGCCGCTCAAGACAGACTGATTATTCCTGAGTCAACCATTGGTAAAATCTTAAAGAAAAAAGGGTTAACCAGAAAGAAAAAGAGAGTCAGGCGCGAATACCATCGGATTAAATACAATTGGGCAAGTCTTAAACCTTTCGAAGTCTTAGAAATAGATACTAAAGAAATTGCTGATCAGAAGACATTGCCAAAAGAGGTTTATCTTCATGCTAAAGAAAATGATTTTATCCCAAAATGGCAATGGACAGTGATTGAGCCAAAAACAAGGATTAGGTTTATGGCCTGGAGTTACCAAAATAATTGGTTTTGCGGTCAGATTTTCTGTAAAATGGTTGTTTTTTGGCTGCGCTATTTTGGCTTTAGAAACAGAATTACTCTTTGGTCAGATGGAGGGGTTGAATTTAGCCCTTCAAGTCTAAGCGCTTTTGAAAAGGCAGCTAAGAATTTTTGGCAACCACTTGGCATAGAAAGAAAAATCATTAGAAAGGACCATCCCGAAGACAATCCTTTTGTTGAAAGATCTCTTCAGACCGACGATTACGAATTCTATATCCCTTATTTGATGAAAGTTAAGTCAGAACAAGACTTTATTAGAATTAGCGCCTGGTGGTTGAAAATCTACAATCTTGTCAGGCCCCATCAACAGCTAAAAAATCTTACCCCTTATCAGAAAATTAGATCTCTCAACTTTGATCTGCCAAAAGCATTCTGTCTTTTCCCTTCTTTAATTTTAGATCATTGTTTTACCCTTTCAGAAGTATTTCCTCTCTCAAAAAGTGTTCAGAAACATCTTGACTATGACCTTAAGACCAAGGGATGATAAAAAGGGTGATAAAAAAAGAGGATGGAAAATAAAATTAAAAGATGATAAAATAAAAACGATAAAATGTGGTTTAGAAAGTTTGAATTTAGATATTGTTTAGAAATTAGAATTTTGAATTTTGGATTTTGATAATTTATGGAAATTCGTTTTGTTCAAGCCAAATCAATTTTAAATCGTTCGCGCTTAGGTGGCCATACTCTTAACCCCTATCTTGGTTGTCCACACGGCTGTGTTTATTGTTATAATCAACATTTTCTAGCTAAAATCCGGCCGCAAAATGAAAAATGGGGTGATTTTTTAGAGATTAAACTCAATGCACCGGAAATTTTAGAAAAAGAAATTACTGGCAAATATAAAAATCAGAAGGAAGAGGTTTTCTTTTCCACGGTGACTGATTCGTATAATCCTTTAGAAAAACAGCATCAGTTGACTCGGCGATGTTTAGAAGTTTTAGCGCGTTATCAATGGCCAGTTCAAATTTTAACTAAATCCGACTTAGTTTTGCGCGATTTAGAGATTTTTAAAAAGTTTCGTCAGCGGATTGAAATTGGTTTTACTATTACCATTTTAGATCCTCGAGCCCAAATGATTTTTGAGCCAAGCGCCAGTCCAATTAAAAAAAGAATTGAGGCCCTTAAGAAACTAAAAAAAGCCGGTCTAAAAACCTATGCTTTTATTGGACCTATTTTACCGTATTTTACGAATTTGAAACAAATTTTTGAAATTTTAAAAGACAAAGTTGACAAAATCTGGTTTGACACTTTAAATACAAGAAAAGAAAATTGGCAAGGCCTGGAAAAAGCCCTAAAACTTCATTATCCGCGTTTTTTACCGGAATATAAAAAAATCTTTTTTAAAAAAAGAAAGGAGTACAAAAATCAATTAAGAGAAGAAATTGAATTTTTAGCCAAACACTTTAAAATCCCGATCAAAATTTGTTTCTGACAATAACGCAGATTCACACAGACTTTACGCAGATTTATGCTGAAATATGGTCAAATTTTCGCTTATTTAAGCCAAAATCTTCAAAATGTTCGCCGGGGAACATTTTTTAACCCCTTTATTTCTTCCAATTTTCTGATCACCTCTTCAATTAGCCAGTCAAGCGTAGAAGTGCCTGTAGCTATACCAATTTTCTTAATATTTGCAAACCATTGTATGAGATGAGTACATCGGGAACAGTTGGTGATATTTTTGAGCATAC
>CAYVCK010000002.1:0-31251 GCA_964450195.1 uncultured Gammaproteobacteria bacterium | reverse complement strand
AGGCGTAATATCCGTAATTGATAAAAGTTCTAAACCGCTAGTCCGCAAAGCTGAAACAGCGGCTGCCCGACCCCCACCTACGCCTTTAACAAAAACATAAACTTCCCGAAGATTATAAGACCGCACTTTTTCCGCCGCGTCTCTAACAATAATCCCAGCTGCATAAGGAGTAGATTTTTTGGGACCACGAAAACCGCACCTACCAGCCGCTGACCAGGCCAAAACATTGCCTTGTAAATCGGTAAAAGTAACAATAGTATTATTATAAGTAGCTTGAATATAAGCCCGGCCACGGGGAATTTGTTTAACAATCTTTAATCTTTTACCCCTACTCACTTTCTTGCCTTTTTGTTCCGCCATACAAACCGCTACGCTTAAAATTCTAAATCCAAAATCCTAAATTCTAAACAAGTTCAAAATCTCGGATTCAAATATTTAAACTGTTTAGAATTTTGGTTATTGGAATTTAGATATTGTTTAAAATTTAAAAATTAGAGATTCGGATTTCCTGCCTTTGGCGGGTAACGATTTTGTCTGTGAAGACGAGCTTGAAAAGCGAAGTCTGAGCAGTTACAAAATCGTTACACCTTTCTCGCGGCTGGCCTTCGGCCACTACCCATAGTCCTTCGCACATTACCGCGCACCGTGCGTGAGTTTGTTCTCGTCCTCTGCCCGCGCACCGGCAAACGCTTAGCATGTCTTACGCCGCGAAAACAACCAATCTCTTTTAGTCTTCTAATGTTTGAAGTGATTTCTCTTCTTAACCCCCCCTCAACTCTATAATTTTTTTCTATTAATGTCTTAATTTTCTCTACCTCTTCGCTCGTTAAATCACGCACGCGTTTATCTGGATTAATGTCAGTTATCTTTAAAATATAGTTCGCCAAACTCCGACCAATACCAAAAATATAAGTCAAACCAACTTCAACCCTTTTATTAGGCGGTAAATTAACACCAGCGATACGAGCCATAAACGCTTTGCTAAAATAAAATATAAAATATTAAATGTTAAAAACACAAACTTTTAAAGGTGGAAATATTTTAGTTTTTCATTTGTATTTTTTATTTTTGGTTTTTTATTTTTTATTTCCTAGCAACGCGAGGCTAGCCCTGCCTTTGTTTATGTCTTGGATTTTTACAAATAACATAGAGCCGTCTTCTGCGACGGACGATTTTACACTTTCGACATCTCTTTTTAATCGAGGCTCGGACTTTCATGTCAAAATTTACAAATTATTAAATCAAAATATTTTTGATATTTGATTTTTAATTTTTAATTTTTGATTTAATATCGATAAACAATCCTTCCTTTGGTCAAATCATAAGGGCTCATTTCCACCCTCACTCGATCGCCGGGAATAATTTTAATCCGGTAAAGCCTCATTTTTCCCGAAAGATAAGCCAAGATTTCTCGATCATCATCTAACTTTACCCGAAAAGTGGTAGATGGCAGCAACTCTTCCACTCTGCCTTCAAAAAATAAAAATTCCTTACTCTTTTGAGGAGAAACCATACTTTATAATTGTTTTGGATATTATAAAGCGTCTAAGAAGGTGTGTCAACTCTCTTTTCATTTTCGTATTTCTTTCGTAATTTCGTAGGGTCAGATACTTTGATAAAAAAACTGAACCGACTTTTGGAATAAGAGAAAGTGTTACCAAATTGGTTAGCCGCTAACATTTTAGGCCTGATCAATAATCTGTTCTATTTTTTGAGCCTCGGCCGAATCGCTAATTTTAGGCAAAACCACATTTTTAATGGCCTGTTTAACATCAGGGGTGCCCTCCATCTCCGAAGCCACATCAATCGCTTCGCGAAGAGAGAAAACAAATTCAATGACTTCAGTGCTTTTCCCGGCTCGAAAAGCATCATAAGCCGAACAAATTAAATTAGCAATGTCGAGTTTTAGCCACTATTTCATCAACATTTTCTTTAGCCAAAGCCGATCGATCATAAGTAATAACCTTTGGCTTAAATGCTTCTTGAGAAATCTCTTCAAATTTAATTTTCCCCTCTAAATAATCCTTAATTATTTGATTAACTTTTGGGTTTAAACCGCAAGACCAAGCATCAGGCGGCTCTTTGGGCAAAACATCAATTTCATACTGCCGAGAAAAAATCCTGGCAATAAAGGCAATGAGGTTTTCTAATTCTTTTTGTTCTTCTAGTAATCTCTCTTTTTTTTAACTTCGTTCTCTTTAATCTCGCCTTTTTGAACGGTCCTTGATCCAAACTTTCCCTCTATTTTTTTCTCTGAAAAACCAGTTTCCATATATTAATATTATAGAAAAAAAACTTAAAAAGGTCAAGGCCGAAGGCCGAGATATTCTATCTCTTCTTCTAATCTAAGGCCAAACTTATTTTTAACCTTTTCTTTAATTATCTGCATAAGTTTTAAAACATCTTTTGCCTTAGCTCGGCCTTGATTAATAATAAAATTAGCGTGCTTTTCGCTAATTTTAGCCTCGCCTATTTTTTTACCTTTAAGACCAGACTTTTCAATCAACCATCCAGCTGGAATTGTACCAGTTTTTCTAAAATTTTGCAACTGTGGATATTTGTCAAATAGTTGGTAGTTGGTAGTTGGTAGTTGGTAGTTTCGGAAGACGCAGCCAGCCGAAAAACCAGAAGGAATTTTTTCTTTTCGCTTTTTTAAAATTTTAAAGATTTCTCTTTTAATTTTATTTCGATTCCCCTTTTTTAACCTTAAAATAGCTGAAAGAACAATTAAGTCTTTATAATGCTTGAAAATGCTGTCTCGATAGCCAAAACGACAATCTTTGTTTAAAAATTTTTTAATTTTTGGTTTGTATTTTTGATTTTTGATTTTTGATTTTTGATTTTTTCTCTCCAGAACTTCTAAAACCTTAATCTCTTCAACAAGATTCGCTATTGACTTTCCATAAGCTCCAGCATTTCCCCAAATTGCCCCACCCAAAGTGCCGGGAATACCCACCGCCCACTCAAAACCAGTCAAACCATGCTGAACAAAAAAATTGACTACTTAATCGAACTCCTGCGCCAGCAATAATTTTTGAATTTTGCTTGTCCACCGAAGCTTTAGCGAAGGTGGAAATTTTAATAACCATTCCTTCAAACCCCTTATCTGACACCAATATATTGCTTCCGCCACCTAAAATAAAATAAGGAATCTTTAATTTTCTGGCCAAACTAATGGCTTTGATTAAATCATTTTCATTTTTAGCCATAAAAAAATACCTAGCTGGACCGCCAATTCTAAAAGTTGTCCATTTTTTTAATGGCTCATTAATTTTTAGCCCACTAAGATTTTTCTTTAATAAAATATCTACCTTGACTTGACTAGCCATATTTTATTAAAAAGGAGGTGCTGAATGAACAAGCAAACAAAAGAGCTGCCAGAGACACTCGCCGATTTATTCGCTTCTTGCTCACCCCAGACACCCACCCCAGACAGAAGTTGTTTATCAATCTGAAAACTTAAAATTTAGGTTTGTTAAAGGCGCTATTTCGGCTGCCCCTCAAGTCAAATTAGCCCCTAAAGAACAAATTGTCCTTCTTTCGCCTCTTGTGGGCAGATTTTCCCTCCAAGACGAAAAAAATCAAACAACAGTAGAAATAGGAGATGATATCAATTTTGAAAGCGTACTCTGCTGCATTAAAGTTTTAAAACTTAAAAACTATATTGACTTAGAATCTTTAGATAAGAAAAAACTTGTTTTTGAAAAAGGACCAAATGGCAATCTAAACTCGAAATCACTATTTGTCGGCAAGAAGTATAAAATCAAAAACATTCTCGTCAAAGAGAGTGATGCCGTCGAATATGGAACCCATCTCTTTATCATCGAAGCCTGCGAGTAAAAATCAAAATAAACTCGCGGGCTTTAAATTTTTATTTTTTACTCATTTTTCCCTTGTCTTATTTTTTATAACGATCGTTATAATTTTTAAGACGGTTTTTGCTTTAATAATATAGAAAGCTCTAAGGCGTTTTCAATCGCATAACCACAAGCATCAAGCGCTTCGCTAAAATCAAAAATCAAATCTCAAAAATCAAAAATATCACCCAACAAGAGTCTTTAAAGTTTTTGCATTTTCAACTGCATGTCCCGCGAAGTCATTATCAAAGTAGATAAAAACATCAAATCCCTTTTTTAGACATTTTTTAATTTTTTGGGCGTAATCTTGAAGTTGGGTTTTAGTATATTTTGAGGCGTAAAGTTGTTCATGACCATGAAGACGAAAATAAACATAATTAGTGGTCACGACTTCTTGATAGGGATAGCAGGGTGTATCAGCCCAGCATAGAGCCAGATTATATTTTTTTAAAATTTTATAAATTGACTCATCAAACCAACTTTGATGACGAAATTCAAGGGCAGAGTGTCTGCCCGCAGATTGACGCGGATTTAAACGCAGATTTGCGCGGATAAATTTTGAAAGATTTTCCAATCTCTTGATATTTTCTTTTGTCGCCTGGAAACTTGGCGGAAATTGAAAAAGTAAAGGCCCTAATTTTTCTTTCAGGATCATGCATCTCTGCCAAAAGATTTTTAGGTCGTCTTCAATTTTATTTAATTTTTTCAGGTGAGTAATTCTTCGCCAGACCTTAACAGAAAATAAAAAATCTTTCGGCACTTTTTTCCGCCAATTACTAAAAGTAGTTTCTCTTGGCAAATGATAAAAAGAAGAATTGATTTCTACGGTTGAGAAATATCTGCTATAATAAGAAAGTAAATCATGAGACTTTATGTCCTCTGGATAAAAAATTCCTTGCCAGTGGCCGTAATTCCAGCCAGAAGTCCCGATATAAATCCTACTTTCCTCCATATAGATAAAATTTAAAAATTCTCCAGCTCGTCCTGTAGGAACGAAGCGACTTTACGGGGTACCAGTAATTCCAGGCCGGGGTGCTGGTAAAAATGCGATTCATCCTAACATTATAGCATATTTCTAACATCTATATACTTTGCTTTTTCATTTTATATGTTAAAATGATTTTAACATGCAACCACCAACTATTCAACAAATCGAATCAGAAGGTTTAACATGGATTAATGTGATAAAAACTGGCCCGGACGAGATGAAACACCTAGAAGAAACCTACGGTTTTCACCCTTTACATCTGGCCGACTGTCTTTCTCCGGCCCAAAAACCAAAATTAGATTATGGTGAAAATTACTTATTTTTAGTTTTACTCTTCCCGGTTTATCGACGCAAAACCAGAGAAATCGTCTCGACTGAAGTAGATTTCTTTATCGGCTCAAATTTTCTGGTCACGGTTCATAACAATGAACTTCCGCCACTCATTAATTTCTTCAATATTTGTCAGATAAGCTCGAGTCAACAGAAAAAATACTTTACAGAAAATCCCGCCCACCTCCTTTACGAAATCTTAAACAAGCTTCTATTTTATTGTACACCAATCCTGGATACTCTTCAATACAGTCTTTCTAGTCTAGAATATAATATCTTTCGCGGTTATGAACGCCGAATGGTCAGAGAAATTTTGGTTATTAAACGAAGTATCATCAATTTCCGTCGCATCGTGCAGGTCCATCGGACGGTCATTTATAAATTTATCCGTCAAACAAAAAAGTTCTTTTCCCTGGGAGAATTAAAACCATATTTTGAAGATTTAATAGAAATAGCTAATGAAATTTGGGATAATTTAGAAAACATGCGGCAAACAAGCGAAGCATTAGAGCAGACAAATAATGCCCTGATTTCCTTCCGGATGAATGATATCATTAAAATTTTGACTATTATTTCGGTCATCATTCTGCCGCTCGGTCTACTGGCCAACATCTTTGGCATGAGTTTAAAATATATACCCCTCGCCAGTCATCCCGCGGCTTTTTGGATTATCTTAGGTATTTTGATTGTTACCTTTGTTGGTCTCTTTTCTTTCTTTAAAAAGAAAAGATGGCTATAACCTGCCAAAGGCAGGAAATCCAAATTTTTAATTTCTAAATCCTAAACAATATCTAAATTCCAATAACCAAGATTCTAAACAGTTTAGAAAATTTGAATTTAGAGATTTGAATTTATTTGAAAATTGGAAATTAGGATTTGGAATTTTAAGCGTAATGCTTTGTATGCTTAAACTCTACAATACCCTGATACGGCAAAAGGAAATCTTTAAGCCAATTAAGAAAAAAATAGTTGGCCTTTATACCTGCGGACCGACAGTTTATAATTTTGCTCACATCGGCAACCTCAGAACTTATATTTTTGAAGATATCTTAAAACGGGTTCTTATTTACAATGGCTATCAAGTCAAGCATGTTATGAATATCACTGATGTTGGTCATTTAACTTCTGATGCTGATACTGGTGAAGATAAAATAGAAAAAAGCGCTAAAAAAGAAGGCAAGACACCTCAAGAAATTACTGATTTTTACACCCGGGCTTTCAAAAGAAATCTTAAAGATCTTAACATTCTCTTCCCTAAACTTTGGCCAAAAGCCACCAGGCATATTAAAGAACAAATTGAATTAATTAAAAAACTTGAAAAAAATGGCTTTGTTTACAAAACAAATGATGGCTTATATTTTGATACCTCAAAATTGAAAAATTATGGTCGCTTAGCAAAATTAGATATTGAAGGTTTAAAAGCTGGGGCGAGAATTGATATAAAAGAGAAAAAAAATCCAACTGATTTTGCTCTCTGGAAATTTTCACCTCAAGACAAAAAACGACTCCAGGAATGGCCATCCCCTTGGGGCCCTGGCTTTCCCGGCTGGCATACTGAATGTGTGGTGATGGGCATCAAATATTTAGGCATTCCTTTTGATATTCATTGTGGCGGCATTGACCATGTTCAAATTCATCACACCAATGAACTCGCCCAAGCCGAGGCGGCTTATAAAAAACTACTCGCTCATTTTTGGCTGCACGGAGAATTCTTAAATTTAGACAAAGAAAAAATGGCTAAATCTTCTGGCCGATTTATTACTTTACAAACTTTAATTGATAAAGGATCCAATCCGCTTGCCTTTCGCTATTTATGTCTAACCACTCATTGGCAGTCACCCTTAAATTTTTCTTGGGACTCTCTGGAATCGGCCCAAAACGCCCTCAATAATCTCTATGAAAACATTAGCATTTATTTAAAACCAGGCAAAGTGATTAAGGAAATAAAAAATAAATTCTTAACAGCGGTCAACGATAATTTAGATATCCCAAAAGCCCTGGCTTCAACTTGGGACTTAATCAAAGAGGATAAGCACTCTTTAACTGACAAAATCGCTACTTTAGTAGAATTCGACAAGGTATTCGGCTTAAAATTAAAAGAGGTTGAACAAGCAACCAGAAAAATCCCCGCCAAAATCCAAAAATTAATTACTCAGCGGGAACAATTAAGAAAAGAAAAAAGGTGGCAGGAAGCAGACAAAGTGCGGGAAAAAATGAAAAATTTAGGTTATAAAATTGAGGACACACCGCAGGGAACGTTAGTGAAAAAAATTATTCTCTAACTCTAAAGAGATCCACTATAGAGATCCACTATAGAGAAACGTTCTCGATAGAATTCTCGATAGAATCTCGATAGAATTCTTGACAAAAATTTCTAAAGTGTACCATCCAACCACTTCGGTCTGGTCTATTCAGGCAAAAAAAAGAAGAACAAGGAAAAGATCAACCCAGAGACAGGTTGAAAAGCGGCTGTTTTAAATCCAGAGGAGGCCCAACCGGTCCAGACATAGAGTAATTATAAAAGAAAAAAGTCGAGGCTCAGATGCCCTCGACTTTTTAGCGTTTCCAAATTTATCAAGTAAAACTTATTTTTTAAATTTTAGCCTTTGTTCAGTTTTTAAAATTTCTAAAGTTGTTTTAATCACTGCATCCGGGGCCAGAGAAATAGAATCAATGCCACTTTCTACTAAAAATTTAGCAAAATCAGGAAAAGTTGAAGGCGCATCACCACAGATGCCCACTTTTCGGCCGTAGCGATGAGCAATTTTTATTAGATGACGAATTAAATTTTTCACCGCTTCATTTCTTTCATCAAAAATATGGGCAACAAGTTCTGAGTCACGATCTAAACCTAAAGTAAGCTGTGTAAGATCGTTTGAACCAATGGAAAATCCATCAAAAATCTTAGCAAATTCTTCGGCTAAAATTATATTAGAAGGAATCTCGGCCATCACAAAGACCCTTAACGCTGATAAACGCAGATTTCTACGCTGATTTACGCGGATATCTGTGTTGATCCGAGTTTTGATCTGCGTTGATCCGCGAGAAAGTCCGTACTCTTCCATAATACTTAGGACTTTCCGGCCTTCTTCTGGCGTCCGACAAAATGGCACTAGCAAAATCAGATTATCTAAACCGAATTCTTCACGAACTTTTTTAATGGCTAAACACTCTAAACCAAAGGCTTCTTTAAAATTTTTATCATAATAACGGGAAGCGCCGCGCCAGCCAATCATTGGATTAGCTTCTTTTGGTTCATACTGAGCGCCGCCAATTAAATTGGCATATTCATTGGTTTTGAAATCAGAAAACCTAACAATAACATTCTTGGGATAAAAAGCAGCCGCAATTTTAGCAATCCCCTCAGCTAATTTGTCAATGAAGAATTGCCTTTTATCCTTGTAGCTAAAAGTCAATTGATCAATCTGTCTTTTTATTTTGGCCGGCTGTTTTTTATAATTGAGCAAAGCAAGTGGATGTATTTTAACTTGATTAGCAATAATAAATTCTTCACGCGCCAAACCAACCCCGTCATTAGGAATAAAAGATAAACCAAAAGCCCGGTCTGGTTCGCCCAAATTCATCATAATTTTTGTTTTTGGCCGTTTAAGTTTAGCGATATTTATTTTTGTGATTTTAAAAGGAAGCAATCCTTGATAAACAAAACCCTTCTCTCCTTCGGCGCAAGAAACGGTTACGACCTGGCCATTTTTTAAAATTTTTGTTGCTTTGCCGGTACCGACAATACAAGGCACGCCCATCTCTCTAGAAACAATCGCCGCATGAGATGTTCTCCCGCCGCTATCAGTAATAATTGCTAAGGCAATTTTCATTACCGGTTCAAAATCAGGATTAGTAACTTTCGCTACCAAAACCTCACCACTTTTAAATTTAACCAGATCTTTAATTCTTCTAATCACCCTAACTTTCCCTTGACCAATTTTCGAACCAATGGCTAAACCTTCACATAGAACTTTAAACTTTAAACTTTGAACTTTGAACTTTTCTAATATATAGTCTTCTAAAACATCAATTTTTTTTCTAGAAACCACTGTTTCTGGCCGGGCTTGAAGAATATATAAATGTCCATCGCAGCCATCCTTTGCCCATTCAGTATCCATTGGTCGTTGATAGTGATCTTCGATTAGACACGACCATTTTGCCAAAGTTAAAATTTCATCATCATTTAAAGCAAATTTTCTTTGTTTCTCTTTTGGTACAGGAATATTTTTTGTTCCTCTTTTTTTATCATAAATAAGTTTTGTTTCTTTACTGCCTATTTTTTTTTCAACGATTGGTCGAAATCCCTTTTTTAAGGTTGTTTCAAAAACATAATATTGATCTGGACTAACTCGGCCTTTGACAATATTCTCGCCCAAACCATAAGAAGTATTAATTAAAACCACATTAGAAAAACCAGTTTCTGTATCACAGGAAAACATCACCCCAGCACAGGCTAAATCACTACGCACCATTTTTTGGACACCAACTGATAAGGCAATTTTTAAGTGATCAAAACCCATATCTTCCCGATAAGAAATTGCCCTATCAGTAAATAATGATGCTATACACTTCTTAACAGTTATCAAAAGTTGTTTTTCGCCGCGAATATTTAAAAACGATTCCTGTTGACCAGCAAAACTGGCGCTCGGCAGATCTTCGGCTGTAGCCGAAGAACGAACTGCCACATCTAAGTTCTCAGTTTTATATTTTTGACAAAGTTTTTGATAGGCTCTAACAACTTCTTTTTTTAATTCAGGCGGAAATTCTGTCTCTAAAATCAAATTACGAATTTTGCTTCCTCTTTCTTTTAAATTTTTTATATTATGAACATCTAAACCCTTTAAAACTTCTTTAATCTTTTGTCTCAGTCTTGCTGTTTTAAGAAACTGCCAATAAAAAAAAGAAGTAGTAGCAAAACCATCTGGAATATTAATTTTCTTTCCCAGATGACGAATCATCTCGCCCAACGAAGCATTTTTGCCGCCCACCAAAGGCACATCTTTAATGCCAACATCATTAAACCATAAAATAAGTTTTAGGGGGGTCATAATTTTAGTCATTCAAAAACTTAAAATATTTTATCAAATCTTTAGATAGAGGCAAAACCCAATACCTCCGGCGATAAACATTAATAAAGCCGATTAAAGAAAGAATCGAGGCAATGAACCAGCCGGTTGTCCCTACAACTTGACCGATAACAGGAATAACCAAAATAATGGTTGAGGCCACCTCTAAAAGAAAAATAAGGAAACCCTGCTTAGTATGATGTCTAACAAAAGGGTGTTTAAATTGAAAAGCCAAAGGAAATATCACTAAGGCCCCTAAATAACAAATGGCTGCCCAAAAAATCTGCCAAAAACGAGGTTAGGGCAAGGGCTTTATCTTTATCTCTTGGATCGCATTTTCTTCAGCCATACCTATAGTTTACCACAATAAAAAAACTTGACAAATAACAAAAATTGTGCTAAGATAATAAAAGATAGGAGGAATTAATGAAAGAGAAGAAAGAAAAAGAAAGAGGCGGGTTGTTGTTATTTCTACTTATTATTTCCCTCGCCATTCTCGTCGCCATTCTCAGCCAACTCCCATTTAAAGTTACTCTTTGGACAATCGGGTTAGGTATCTGTCTACTAATACTAATCGGCCTTCTTGTTCTTCTCAATCTGCTCTGGATAAAGATTGTAACTACCAAATGGTTCGAATCTTTTAAAAGTTTTCTCTCCCCTGCTGGCAAGATTATCGGATTAACTTTTGCAGCATTTGTTCTCGGCCTAGTTCCTGGCTTCATTATCGGCATCTTCAAAGCTTCCAACATGAATAACTATAATCCTGCTCTCTATGCTAAACTCTTCAGCCCGGATCCAATGTTCTATTTTGGCTACGTCTTCAAGCAAATGCTGAACACTGCGTTCGTCGCAGCCTTCATCACCTTTACCGGTTCGATCCTCTATTTTTTACTTAAATCTCGAAAAGAAAATTAAAAAAAGCGACCGTCATTGGTCGCTTTTCCCTTCTAATTTAAATTATTGGGATTTGGAACCAAAGCACAAATTTCCAAAGCACAAAATTTTGTGCTCGGTTGAGCACATAACTTGTTATGTGCTTTAATTTGTGCTCGGCCAAGCACTCAAATCTATTTGAGTGCTCTGGTTTAAAATCTGGTATTTATTTGGAAATTGGGAATTGGGAATTGAAAATTTTCCTTAGTATTCTTCCGGCGGTTCGTAACTCGGCATCGAGGGTGTACCGCCTTCTTTCTTTTCCGGCAACTCAGTCACCACTGCTTCAGTAGTTAAAAGCAAAGCAGCAATTGAAGCGGCATTTTGCAAGGCTGAACGGGTTACTTTTAAAGGATCGACAATCCCAGCCACGACTAAATCCTCAAATTTATCCTTAGCCGCATTATAACCGTAATTGCCTTTGTGCTTCTTGATTTCTTCAACAACAATTGAACCATCCTGACCAGCATTATAAACAATTTGACGAGCCGGCTCTTCAAGCGCTTTTTTAAGGATCTCAATACCAACTTTCTCGTCGCCTTCAACTGTCAGCTTGCCCAAAGATTCAAGACAACGAATTAAAGCCACGCCGCCGCCAACCACTACTCCTTCTTCCACTGCTGCCTTTGTTGCTTCAACCGCATCTTCAACCCGATGTTGTTTTTCTTTCTGCTCTGTCTCTGTGGCTGCCCCGACTTTCAGTACGGCTACACCACCGACAAGTTTAGCCAACCTCTCCTCTAATTTTTCTTTATCAAAATCAGAGGTGGTTTCTTTAATTTCTTTTCTAATTTGAGCGATTCGTTCTTTAATTTTTTGCAGACTGCCTTTACCCTCAATAATGGTCGTTATTTCTTTGGTAGCAATCACTCTTCTCGCTTGGCCAAGATCAGAAAGACTGACATTAGCTAATTTTAAACCCACTTCCTCAGAAATAACTTTACCACCAATTAAAACAGCAATGTCTTGTAGCATCTCTTTTTTCCGATCACCAAAACCAGGCGCTTTCACGGCTAAAGTATTGAAAGTGCCACGAAGTTTATTGACAACAAAAGTTGCTAAAGCCTCGCCCTCAATCTCATCGGCAATCACCACTAAATCTTTTTTTCCTGATTGGGCCATTTTTTCCATTAAAGACAAAATATCAGTTAAAGCCGCTATCTTCTGGTCGGTAATTAAAATATAAGGATCGTGATATTCTGCTTCCATTTTTTCTGGATTAGTAATCATATAAGGAGAAACATAGCCCTTGTCAAACTGCATTCCTTCGGTGACTTCAAGGTCAATGCCAAAAGACTGGGATTCTTCAACAGTAATAACACCATCTTTACCAACCTTCTGAAAAGCCTGGGCAATCTTTTGGCCGATTTCTAAATCATTAGCGGAAATAGAAGCCACTTGAGCAATCTCTTCCTGCAAAGAAACAGGATGGGCAATTTTCTCGCGCAACTCTTTGACAATCGCTTCTACGCCCTTTTCTATCCCTCGTTTTATCTGAATTGGATTAGCGCCAGCCGCCACATTTTTTAACCCACCATTAATAATGGCCTGAGCTAAAACTACGGCGGTCGTCGTCCCATCACCAGCCACATCATTAGTTTTGGAGGCTACTTCTTGTAAAAGTTGTGCCCCGACATTTTCATATTTATCAACCAACTCAATTTCTTTAGCCACAGTCACCCCGTCATTAGTAATGGTTGGCGAACCAAAACCTTTGTCTAAAGCCACATTTCGACCCCTTGGTCCAAGTGTCACCTTGACCACACTGGCCAATTTATCTACCCCGCGCTTTAAAGCAGCGCGTGCTTTTTCGTTAAAGAGAATTTGTTTAGCCATACACAATAAATTAAATAAATTAAATTCGAAATTCAAATATCGAAATCCGAAATAATATTTAAATCCCAAATTTCCAAATTCCAAATGTTTAAAATTTTGAATTTAGAATTTGTTTAGGATTTAGGATTTCGAATTTCTGTAATTTTTGAATTTACTCAAAAACTGCGAGGAGATCTTCCTCGGAAATAATTAAATATTCTTGATTATCGACCTTTATTTCATCAGGAGAATATTTTTTAAAGATAACTTTATCACCCACTTTTACACTCATCGGCGACCGCTGACCATTCTCTAAAAGCTTGCCTGGTCCAACCGCCACCACTTCTCCTTTCTCTGGTTTTTCCTCAGCTGTCTGCGGTAGAACAATCCCGGCCCTTGTTTTTTCATCCTCTTTAAGAGCCTTAACAATTAAATGATTGCCTAATGGTTTTAAATTGATTTTCTCCATAACTCCTCTTTTTATTATCGGCAAACTCATTATGGTTTGCCAACTTAAAACCGACCTTTATTTAGAATAACAATAAACAATTTAAACCAGTTTGTCAAGAATCAATTGTGGAAAAAATTTTATTCTGCTTGACCCCGTTAGAAGTTTCTCGGAGAACTCAATTTTTGAAATAAACAAAACTTTGTTTGGAGATTTTCGGGACTTCACCTCAGGAATACCTTTGAGCGTCTAAACGGGGTTGACCAACAAAATAGACCTGTTATAATACATCTATGCATAAAATTCTTAATTTAATTCAAATCATTATTTCTATACTCCTTATTACCGCTATTCTTCTCCAGCCGCGAGGCAGTGGTCTTTCGTCTATTTTTGGCGGCGGGGGTGAAGTTTTTCGAACAAAAAGGGGTATGGAAAAGACCGTTTTCATTATGACCATCATTTTGGCGGTTATCTTTTTAGCTCTCGGCATTATTCGATTAGTTGTGAACCAATAAAAATGTTCGAAGCACCAAAAAACCAATTAAAAAAAATTCTTTATTACTTAAAAATCAAAAAAGAGAAGCCATCGCCCCCACCTCTACATACAAGCGTTTACCAGAAAATTATTCAAGGGTTTCAGAAAAAACGCCTCCCCAACCTGAAACAACTGTTATATCTGCCAAAAATTCTTACTTCCAAAGAGCAGTTTTTTATTAAGATTCTTTTTCTGGCCGCTCTGGTCGCTTTTATTTTTTTTATTGCCAAAACCTTGATCAGAAATTTACAAGTCGTGCCTTCGGTGGGAGGTTCTTATACAGAAGCAGTTATTGGCGAACCACAATATATCAACCCACTTCTTGCCTCCAGCGCCACTGACTTGGACTTGATAAAACTTGTCTTCAGCGGCCTGGTTAAATATGACCATCAATTAAAAATCATTCCCGACTTAGCTAAATCCTATGAAATTAATCCGGAAAAAAATGTTTACAAATTTTACCTTAAAGATAATCTTTTCTGGCATGACGAAACGAGAATCTCGGCCGATGATATTCTCTTTACTTACGAAAAACTCAAAGGGCTGAATACCAAAAATCCATTTTTACTCAATCTTCAAAAAATAAAAATAAAAAAATCTGGCGAGGCGATTGAATTTCACCTCGAAACGCCGAATCAAAACTTTCTTAATTACTTAATCTTGGGCATTATCCCAAAACATATCTGGCAGAATATAAAAGAAAACGACTTATACAATTCTCAGTTTAATCTCAAACCGATCGGCAGTGGTCCATTCAAATTTAAATCAATCACTAAAACTCCTGAAGGTCAAATTTTATCCCTAAGCCTGGAACGTTTTCCCAATTATCATCTCAACCGTCCTCTTATAAAAACTATTACTTTCAAAGTTTATCAAAATTTTAGCGACCTGGCTAAAGATTTAACTCAACAAAAAATAGACGGTATTTCTTATTCACCAGTTTATTTCAAGAACATTTACTACGAAACCAATCTCTTCAAGAACTACTCCCTGAAATTACCTCATTATGTAGCTTTATTTTTCAATCTGAGGGAGGATACGCCTTTGCGTTTTAAAGAAGTCCGTCAAGCCCTTGCCTCTGCCACACCTAAAGAAAAAATCCTTCAAGAGGTCTTAAGTTTTGAGGGCCAAATTATTCACGGGCCGATCTTACCAGAAAATTTTGGCTTCAAAAAAGAAATTAAAACATATGAATTTAGTCCCGAGAAAGCTATCGCCCTTCTTGAAAAAAATGGCTGGCAAAAAGATGAAGAAGACGCCTGGCTGAAAGACACAAGACGATTGGAAATTTCACTTTTAACCGTCGATCAACCTGATCTGAAAAAAACCGCTGAAATCATCAGAGACGCTTGGCACAATATTGGTATTAGAGTAAAGCTGATTATTATTGCCCCGGAACATATAGAGGAAGTTCTAAAGGAGAGAAAATATACAGCGCTTCTTTATGGGGTAGTTGAAACTTTCGGTTCCGATCCGTTTAATCTCTGGCATTCCTCACAAATAAATTATCCCAACCTAAATCTTAGTGGTTTTTCTAATAAAAGAGTCGATAAACTTTTAGAGAAAGGCCGGGGTTGGCCATTTGAAGAAGTGCGACGGAAAAAATACGCTGAATTTCAAGACATTCTATCTGAGGAGGTACCGGCTATTTTTCTCCACATAACAAATTATAATTATTTAATTACCAATAAAATAAAAGGTCTAAAAATAGAAAAGATCAACCTGCCGGCTGATCGATTTAATAATGTTAATCAATGGTATATTAAGACAAAAATAAGTAAAAATAAAAAATAAAATTGATGCGAGACAGCTGGGGTGCGCCCAATCACCAAGTGTCTTAAGCCGAAGTGGCGGAATTGGAAGACGCTACGGCCCCAGGAGCCGTTGGGCGAAAGCCCATGTGGGTTCGACTCCCACCTTCGGCATTTCGGCATGGAGAATTAGGCAGGTTCGTCCCAAACCCTACGTGGTTTGGGACGCCACGCACCCGATGTGGTATTGTGGCGACTCCGATCGTGAACACCGCGACGCTTCGCTAAAAACCAAAAATTAAATATAAGAATTTTTCGCTTCTCGCCTCGTCTTCGCCGAGGCGAAGCGGACGCTCAAGAACCTTGATTCCTTCGAAATTAAAATATAAAAAATACAAAGTAAACAATGAAAAAATCTCAACAAACTCTAAAAATCATTCCTTTAGGTGGTTCAGAAGAAGTCGGTAAAAACTGCACGGTTTTTGAGTATGGAAATGAAATAATTGTTTTAGACCTCGGCCTTGATTTTCCGACTGAAGAAACACCCGGAGTTGATTATATTATTCCTGATGTCAATTATTTAAAGAGAAACAAAGAAAAAATTAAGGCGCTGGTTATTTCTCACGGTCACTTAGACCATATTGGTGCCATCCCTTACTTGATTCAAGAAATTGATTCACTACCTATTTATGGCCTGCCTTTAACTATTGGCCTTATTCGACAACGCTTGGAAGAATTTAATTTAGAAAAAAAAGTGAAAATGAAAGTTATCAACCTGGAAACGATTTTAAAATTTAGAAACTTCAATCTTTCATTTTTCCGCGTCAATCATAATATCCCTGACAGTATGGGTGTTGTTTTTGAGACACCGATTGGCCGAGTTGTTCACACTGGTGATTTTAAAATTGATTTAACGCCGACTGACCAAAAACCAATTGATTTAGAAAAAATTAAAATGCTTGGCCGAAAAAAGGTCTTGGCTCTTTTTTCTGACAGCGTTAACGCCGCCGAACCAGGCAAAACAATTTCTGAAGCCAAAGTCGGTCAGATGATCGATGATTTGTTTTCCAAAATCAAAGGTCGGATTATTTTTACTACTTTCTCAACTTTAATTACCCGTCTGCAGGAAGTTTTTAGAGCGGCGGAAAAATATCACCGCCAGGTGGCAATTGCCGGTCTCTCAATGGAAAAAACGGTTCGGGTGGCCCTAGAACTTGGTTATCTAAAAGTACGACCCGAGACACTTATTTGGCCGCACAAAATAAAAAAATTATTAAACAATGAAAGACTGGTTATTCTGGCTTCTGGCAGTCAGGGCATGGAATCATCAGCCATGGCTAGAATCTCTTTTGGCAGACACCGTCTCATCAAAATTAAAAAAGACGATACCGTAATTTTTTCCTCCACCCCCATCCCGGGCAATGAACAAGCAGTTCATAAATTAATGAATGGTTTAGTTGATCAAGGCGCCAAAGTCATCTATGAACCACTCTTCGGTATTCATGCTTCCGGCCATGCCCAACAAGAGGATTTAAAATTTCTTCTCTCTCTTATCAAACCACGTTATTTTGTTCCGGCCTATGGCGAACATTATATGCAAGCTGTCCATGCTGAATTGGCTCAACAAGTTGGCATTTCTCAAAAAAATATTTTTATTTTAGACAATGGTGATTGTTTGGAAATAGATAAAAATAAAATCGCTCGAGTTATCAAGAGAAAAACTCGGGTAGAAACAATTTTGGTGGACGGCCTGGGCGTCGGCGATGTTAAACATGTAGTTTTACGCGACCGGAAAACTTTGTCAGAGGCAGGCATTTTTGTTATTATTTTACTAGCCAGTCGGAAAGAAAGAAAAATTAATAATTTAGAAGTCATCTCCCGCGGTTTTGTCTTTATGAAAGAATCAGAAAGATTAATCAATACCACTAAGGCAAAAATTAGAAAAATCGCTCAAAGTTATCTGAAATCGCAAGCGAAAATCATTGATTGGGAACCTTTGAAAAATAAACTCCGCAACCAGATCGGCGACTTTCTCTATCAAAAAACCCATCGCCGACCGATGATTCTGCCAATGGTGATCGAGATCTAAACGCGACCCGAATCTACGAATACACCCGAATGACACGAATATTTAAATCATGAGTAACTACGACGAATAAAAATAAAATTTCAAGATTTAATAAAACTTTACGAGAAATAATATGATAAAACCCCACTACAAAAAGTCAAAAAAGGATTACAGTGTATTGAGAGATGCAGCTCGAAAAATTTATCTTAAGGCAAAAATTTATGACTTTTAAAGAGATAAAAAGACAACTCAAAGAAGTTTACCGAGAAAGAAAAAAATGGAATGGGGCTAAAGGTCCTTTTACCGCGGAGGCAATTTTTCAGCGGGGATTAATTTTAATGAAACAATACACTCTCTATAATCTTGAAAATGCAAAAATGAAAAAGGATAAAAATAAGGTGGCTTTTAATTGTGAAATTTTAAAGGTGATTAATGAATATTATTGAAAAAATAAGTAAAACTATGACTTTTGAAGATTTGATAAAACTTTATGAGAAAAAGAAAGAGCAATATAAAGCCGATGCTTTTAAGCACATTTCGGAATTATTAAGAGAGGCAAAAGAATTGCACAAAAAAGATTGGCAGAAATCTCCAACTCCCAATAAAGACCACGAACAATCTTGGCGAGCGTTCAAGGGTAAGAATTTAGAAAAACTTGTTATCCATATCATAAAAGACGAAGTAGAAAGTTTAGGTTTAAAAATTATTGAAGGCAACACATTAGAAAGAACAAATAGTAGCAATCTATCGGAGGAATTAAACCGCGTCAAAAGAAATCTTTTAATTGATTATGGAGAATTTGGGTCTCATCTGCCTGATGTTGATATAATTATTTACGAACCAAAAACTTACGAAATTATTGCTGTAATTTCTAGTAAAGTTACTCTACGAGAAAGAATAACCCAAACAGGTTATTGGAAAATTAAGTTAAGCCAAGATAAAGTTACAAAGCACATAAAAGTTTTCTTTGTTACGCCCGACGAGGACAAAACTTTAAGCATTCGAAAACCGGCAAAGAAAGGTAGGGCAATAGTTGAAGTAGATACTGACGGTAGTTATGTAATGACTGAAGAAGAAATTGGGGAAAGCAATAAAGTTAAAAAATTTGATAAATTTTTAATTGATTTAAAGAATCTAGTCTATGCTAAAAGAAGCAATAAAAAATAAAAAAATAGTCCAGCAAGAAGTAAAAAATCAAGAGGAAGAAAAACCGCCCTTTGAGACGACAACCCTTTGGGATTATCCGAAGCAAAGCTACGGCAAAAAGCCGAAGGGTAATAATAAGTTTCAGGGTGTTACGCCGGCTTTTATTATTTGGAATATGTTACAGAGATATACAAAGCCGGGGGATTTGGTGATAGATCCAATGTGTGGAAGTGGAACAACGATTGATGTATGCGAGGAAGAAGGGAGAAAAGCAATCGGTTATGATATTAATCCTCAACACCCAAAAGTTATAAAAAACGATTCGCGGA
Source organism: uncultured Gammaproteobacteria bacterium (assembly GCA_964450195.1). Lineage (GTDB taxonomy): Bacteria > Patescibacteriota > Patescibacteriia > UBA2591 > CALHIP01 > CAYVCK01. The sequence goes on along the minus strand of CAYVCK010000002.1, from coordinate 11,982 downwards.
AAATTCCACTCAATGATAATTCAGTAGATATGGTTTTTATAGATTCTCCTTATGGCGATAATGTTAGTTATTCTAATGAAGCCGCAGATATTGGAAAAATTTCTGCCGAAGACCCAAAATTTTATGAGGAGTTGGAAAAAGTTGCTCAAGAAATTTACAGAATTTTGAAACCCGGCAAAGTAATAGGTTGGTTAATTGGCGACCAATGGGTAAAAAGAAAATTTACCCCGGTAGGATTTAAAATTTACCAGATGTTAGTGGATAATGTGAAATTTGAGCCAATAGATTTAATCAGTGTTACGAGAAGAAACCAAAGTTCTAATACTAGAGTTTAGCATTATCGGGCCCAATTTAATTTCTTTTTACGCGGGTTTAAATATCTAATTTTGGCTAAAAAACCCGCCGGACAGAAAGTCGAACGACCTGTAAAAATCAAATGGCAAAAATATAAATAAATCTTATGAAACGAATTTTCTCCGGTATGCGACCAACCGCCGGGTTGCATTTAGGCAATTACCTTGGCGCGCTAAAAAATTGGGTTGCTCTGCAAAACAGCTATGAGTGTATTTTTTCTATTGTTGATTATCATGCTATTACTACTCCTTTTAAGCCAAGCGAAATAAAAAAAAGAATTTTTGATTTAGCGGTCACCTATTTAGCCGCTGGCCTTGATCCGAAAAAATCAATTATTTTTGTCCAATCGCAGGTGCCAGAACATACAGAACTAACTTGGATTTTTAATACCATTACGCCAGTTGGCGAGCTTAAAAGAATGACGCAATTTAAAGAAAAATCAAAACAACATCCCGATGCGGTGAATATCGGTCTTTTAGACTATCCAGTTTTAATGGCCGCGGATATTTTACTTTACAAAGCAGAACTGGTGCCAGTCGGTGAAGATCAGGTTCAGCATGTTGAATTAGCCCGCACCATTGCCAGAAAATTTAATAACGCTTTTGGTAAAGTTTTCCCAGAACCAAAAGCGGTTTTAACCCAAGCGCCACGGATTATGAGTTTGACTGATCCGACAAAAAAAATGAGCAAAACCGGCGATGAAGGCATTGCTTTGACTAATTCGCCAGAAACTATCTGGAAAAAACTTTCCACGGCCGTCACGGATCCAGCCCGCAAAAAAAGAACTGATCCCGGCGAACCGAAAAAATGTAATCTTTATAGTTTACACGAATTATTTTCCGAGTTATCAGTCCAAAAAGATATTGCCAAAAAATGCCGCACCGCTCAAATTGGCTGTCTGGAATGTAAAAAAATCTTAGCCGATAATATCGCCAAGGAATTAGCACCCTTTAGAAAAAAATACGCCGAATTATCCAAAAACGAAGATCGGGTTTATAAAATTTTAGCCGACGGCGCCAAACGCGCCCAAAAAATCGCTTCACAAACATTAACTGAAGCTAAAAAGAAAATTGGGTTGTTATAAAATAAAAGTGCTTCAGTTTTTATTAAGATCAGATTATAACCCGCATTAATAAAAGCGTTTAAACTCGGGGACTGTCCCCGAGTTTTAAATAAAATTTTAGCCGACGGCGCCAAACGCGCCCAAAAAATCGCTTCAGAGACTCTAGCTGAAGTCAAGAAAAAAATTGGCTTGATATAAAATTTCTACCAATCTTATTATTATAAATAAAAATAAAAACCTTACTTTTGTTTGGCTTTTTGTTTTGGCAAAATAAAGACTCTTTGGTGGAATACCACCAAAGGGTCAAAGAACGTAGTCGAAGCTAATTGTGGCGGACAACGAGGATGTAATCGTCTTTGTTAAGATCATTAGAAGAGACAAGACTGTGAAGAGAAACGAGGTTTAAACTCCGCTTTTCTTCGTGCCCAGGCACATTAAGACAAAATAAAATCAGCTAAAGAGATTTATCAAAAAATATTGAAAGATTTTTATTCTACTCTCCCCCTGCCGGTCACTACTGGATCGCCAGATAAATTAGTATCTAAAGGAGAAAGTTCTTGAAAAATTTTTTGACCAGTAAAACCATCCGTTGCTGACAATTGGATCGGTCCAGTTAAAAATAAAATCTGGCCGCGATCTTCTTCTTTTGGCGTCAAAGCCAGCAAAAAACTTGCCTCAATTAAAGAATAAGAACCGCCAGAATACTGGTCTAAACGATTAATCTGCCAAATAACTGTTCTGGTCTGTTGATTAAATTTAATATCGCCAACTGAGGTAAATTTACCCTCAGCCCACTTTAGATTAGAAGGCAGATTAGTTCTCATCTCAATTTCCTGAATCGGATTAGTAGTATTTTTAAGATTAAAATAAATTCGATAAACCGTTCTTTCGCCAACTCGGGGCGGCACTGGCCCTTGGCCAACCGCCAATCTTTCATCATCATAATACCGCGCCTCGGCTAAGGGGATAAAACTGGTTTTTATTTTTATCTGAAGAGGTTTAGCTTTAAGAAAAAACCGCGCTCCTTCTTGCCACGAACCGCTAACCTCCAGATTAATATCTAAATCAGCCTTGGTATAGGAATGCTTTATCGCCTCGAGCAAAGGAATAATTTTAAGATTGAATTTTATCTGGCCAGTCTCACCCGGACCAATCTTCTTTAAAGCTGGAATTTGTGCCGCTTGCCAAGTTAAAATTTTATTCTGATCATCCTCAGAAACCTGCCAGAGATTGGTCGCCATTCTTTTTTCTCCAGACTGCCACTGCCAGTTACCTCGAAAAGTGTTAAGCCAGTTAAGATATTCTGGACGACCGATTGTTAATTTTAAAAAAACATCTTCCAAATCTTGTTGACCGCTATTTTGATAAGTAAATACAAGCGATAACTCTTTGCCCCATTCAGCCAATAAATTTGTTTCGTCTAAAAACTCTAAATTAAAGTTACTTTCATTAACAATAATCTTTTTTTCTATTTCTACTTGAGGCAATAAACGTTTAGTCGGCCCGATCAGGCCAGCTCTGGCCTTGATGGTTCTTTCTCCGGCTTCATTAAATAAACCGCGCAGAATAATACTCTTCTTCCCGCCAACTTGTAATTCTTTTATTTTCCAGGTCTGTCCCTTCTCTGTTCTAGTGCCTAAATCAATCGTCTCGTCAGGACTAGCTAGAAAAGAAACATTAAAATCAACCGAATGGTCAAACCCAACCTCTATCTCTTTAAGATCGTTTTTACCTTTATTTTCGATGACTATCTCCCACCTCGTCTCTTGGCCAAGAAATATTTCTTTATCATGATTAATCTCTATTGATAAGCTCGGCCCCACCTCTATTGTTCTTTCGATGGTTTTTCTAAAATTAGCCGTAAATCCGGCAATTTGAAAATTTAAAGAGACGGTAAATTTATTTTTTTCTCCATCCGGCAAGATGGGTGAAAGAAAATAACCCTCAAACTCGATAATTTTCTCCTCAGCTGGTAATAGTTTTCCAATAGGCCAAACACAACCAGCCACAAGTTTTTCAACACATGGCTCACTTGAGTTCTCAAAATAAAAACCCTGGGGGAAGCCAAGAGTCAATTCAGCTGCCCTGAGTTCTGTTCTTTCTTTATTTTTAACCCTTATGACAAATGTTTCTTTCTGACCAACCACCAGCTGGTCTACTCCCCCTACCTTAAGTAATACGCCCTCGGTTTTAAATTCCAAAACCTGACGACCGAAAATTAAAAAACCAGCTAAGCCGGCTAATAAAATCAAAATTAAAATCACAAAAAGAAGAATCAAAAAACCAGAACGAGAAGGACGCTTCGGCTGAGAAAATCTATGAAGAGGGACTAATGGCTTTTTCTGAGTATAATATCGAGCTATTTCCTCAAAAGAAGATCGCTGCATAAATATTTTATATTTATTGGTATCAATTCGTATATTAGCATCAATTAGCATCAATTTCCAAAAAATAAGAGAAACTCTTATAGCAAATTGGTTGGTGGTTACGATTTATCTTTTATTTTTTTAATGTCTCAATGGTTTTTACCACTTCGGAATCAGCCCTCAAAACTTCAACAAAAAGAACAAGACTTTTATTGATCCTCATCTCGTCTGCCGGGCCATGAAGTTCATCACGCCACCTCGCCAAAGTTAATTGAGGGCCAATTTCCTCAGCCGAAGAAGCAGGCAGTTCTTTCAGATAATAAACCTCTTGCAAAACAATCACCTCTTTATTCTCTTTAACAATTTTACCAAAATAAGCTCGCCCGTTAGCCAGAAATACAGCTTGCCAATCTTGGCCTTTACCAAAATCAATTCGCCAAGGACAATAGTAAAAAAGCAGACCAATAGCAAACAAAACAATAATAATCAGTAAAACACAGCAAAAACAACACTTTTTCTTTCCCCAACATTTAAAAGGCTCCTCTTTTTTTGGGGTCTCTTGAGATTCAACTTCTAAATTCTCCATATATTTATAAATTTAAAATGTTGAAATTATTCAACAGTCTCAAATTATAATTTAGCGACTTCTTGATAAAGATTTAAAGTTTCTTGAGCGCATTTTTCCCAAGAAAAATTTCTCGCCCATTCATAACCAGCCCGAGTAATTTCTCGACAAAGATTAACGTTCATTAAACAATCAAACATCGCTTGAGCAATCTCAGCCACATTATAAGGATCAACTAGAATCGCTCGACTTTTAGCTATTTCCGGCAGAGAGGAAACATTACTGGTAATCACCGGGGTCTTGTTGGCCATTGCCTCAATAACCGGCATACCAAAACCTTCATATAAGGTAGGAAAAACGAGAGCCCTTGCTCCCTTATAAAGAGCATTAATATCATCAGGGTCAATATAACCAGGTAAAATGATATCATCTTTGTATTTTGAATTATTAATTTTATTCTGGATTTCAGAAAACCCCCGACTCGGCCGACCAGCTAAAACCAATTGAAATTTGGAAAAAACAGCTTTCTGTTCTTCATCGCCAGGACGCCCTTCTTTTATTTTTGACCAGCGGACCAATTTATCTCTTAAGCGCTCAAAGGCTTCAATAATTCTCAAAATATTTTTTCGGGCATGAAATTCGCCGAGAAACAAAAAATAATCTCTTTTAACCCGATATTTCTTTTTAACCACCTCAATTTCTTGCTCAGTTTGTAACTTAAAAAAACGCTTATCAAGACCATGATAAATAACGCGTATTTTCCTTGCCGCAATCCCGAAAAGTTCTCCCAGGTCCTTTTTGGTTGAATTAGAAACAGCGATAATTTTCTTTGCCCGCTCAAGAACTTCTGGGATATTGGTTCGGGCGATTGAAGAGGCTTTATCAGTATAAAGTTCAGGAAATTTGTAAAGCGTTAAATCATGAGCCGTAACTACTGATGGATGTTTATAATTAGTTGGTAAAGTTAAGGTTGGCGAATGAAAAATATCTAATTCTTCTCTTTCCAAAGAAGCGCTAACCAAATAATGGCTATAGACAAAAGATAAAAATTTTGCGTACTGAATAAAGGGGAAAAACTTAATCACCACATTCGGCTTACGGAATTTACTAAGCCGACGCGGCTCAACGGTCCGATCAAAAAACAGAACAAAATTATTCTTCTCATCAATTTTAAGAAGATGACGAACCAATTGATAAACATAATGACCAAGACCAGCCGCCTCTCCTTTTTCTGGGTTTAAAATTGTCCGACAATCAATACCTATCCGCATAAAAAAGACTACTAAATACTCATCTCTACTAATATACGAATTCGTATATTTGTAAACTATTCATAATAGTAGATATTTTGTATTATACCGTATTCAAAAATAAAAGTAAAACCTGTGGAAAAAGAAAAGGGACAAATGCCCCTTTATAAATACTCCTTTAAAGTTTCAATCCCCAGGGAATTCCTTTCTTATCCCAAATTATGCGCCGAGAAATAATAATTAAAAGAAACGCTAAGCCGAAGACAACGCCGGTGTCAGAAATAATTTCATCTACTTTTGTCCAGGACTCTCTTCCATGACTAGGCCCCCAGCGAACAATATTGAAATGTTTCCAGAGGCAGCGCGCTATAAAACCGATAATCAACCAAATAACAATTAAAATTCAGACCATTTCTCCTCCCTTTTTATTTTTTAATATAATCTATTTGTCAAGTTTTGTCAAGTTGGTAGAATATGATTATGCTAATCGCCGAAAACAAACGCGCTTATTTTGACTACGAAATTTTAGAGACTTTTGAGGCGGGTATTGTTCTCTCTGGTCCGGAAGTCAAAGCGGTTAAGGGGGGAATCGTTAATTTGACCGGCAGTTATGTTAACATTGACAAAGCAGGCATTGTCTGGTTAACTAATATGCATATCGGTCCCTATCCACCAGCGGCTGGGGTACAACAAAATTACAATCCTACCCAGCCACGAAAACTCTTATTAAGAAAGAAAGAGATCGCTTCTTTGCTTGGCAAATCAAGAATAAAGGGCTTGACAGCCATCCCCCTGAAGGTGTATACTAAAGGAGGATTAATAAAAATCGAAATCGGCCTCTGTCGCGGTAAGAAAAAATGGGACAAAAGAGAAACAATAAAGAAACGCGAAGTTGAAAGAAAAATAAGACAAGAACTAAAATATTAACAATCCTTTGTCCTTTTAAGAAATGTTAAACCTAATAAAATAACAGACACAGTAATCAGTTCTTTAAATCTAATTTCTAAATTCGAAATTCTAAATAAATTGAAAATTTCCGCCGTCGGCGGCTTATGGGGGTGTTCTATCATCGACGGAAAAACAAGGCAAAAATTGCTGCCAGCCCAAGAGAAGCTTTATTCTCTTAAAAAGATAAATGCCAATTTATTTGGTAAAGCAAAAATGGTTTTAGCAAATTTATTTGCTAGACCAGCTTTTGTCTTCTCTGCTGCTTAAAGTAGAGCGTCGAACTGATGATGCTTACTAGTCAGTTTCGGTATCATTATTGCGAGCTAAGCTGTTTAAAGAGCCCGATTTAAATAGCGAAAAAAACAGGGCTAAGACGAAGAGGATTTTGTTTGGTTCTCACCTCTTTGTTGAAACATCAACCAAACTATGGCAGTAGATGTTTTTGCCGACATTTTCTCAGACAGGGGTGAAATACCCCTCACCTCCACCAATCACAAAGCTAAAGCTTTGCTAAAATAAAAAATAAAATCTAAAATATAAAAAACTCTTACATTTAATTTATTTTTGTATTTTTGATTTTTGAGATTTGATTTTTGATTTTACCTCGTGAAGTACTATCGTTTAAACAATCGCATTACTGCCCCGAAAGTTCGTTTGATTGACGAAAACGGTCGTTATTTAGGCATCACGGCGACCGATCAAGCCTTAATGAAGGCCAGAGAAAATGGCCTTGATTTAGTGGAAATTGATCCCAAAGTCGAACCGCCGGTAGCCAAAATTTTAGATTTTGGCCAGTTTAAATATCAACTCTCTAAAAAAGAGAAGAAAGAGAAGTCTAAAAAAACCGAATTAAAAACTGTTCGCCTCTCCCTCCGCACTAGTCAACACGATATTGCTCTTAAAGCGGGACAAGCTAAAAAATTTTTAGAAAATGGTCACCAGGTCAAAATCGAACTCGGACTCAAAGGTCGTGAAAAGCTCCATGCTGATCTGGCTGAAAAAGTTATCAAAAACTTTTTAGAATCAGTCGGGGATTCTTACAAAATAGAAACGCCTTTAAGTAGACAAGGAGCAAAACTAAGTTTAGTTATTATTAAAAAAACCTAGAGATATGAAAACAAAAAAAACAATTGCCAAAAGATTTAAGGTACTAAAAAACAAAAAAATAAGGGCCAAAAAAGCTGGCCGTGATCATTTTAATGCTAAAGAATCTGGAAAAATTACGCGAAAGAAACGTCGAGATTATCAATTTTCTAAATCATTTACTAAAACTATTTTAAAACATCTATGACCAGAGTTAAACGTGGTATAGCTCATCTTAAACACCGCAAACATATCTTAAAAGAAGTTAAAGGTTATAAATGGGGCAGAAAGAAAAAAATCAAATTAGCCAAAACCGCCATCTTAAAGGCTGGCGTTCATGCTTACCGAGACCGGAGAAGGAAAAAAGGGGAATTTCGTCGGCTCTGGCAAATCCAAATTAATGCCGCCTGCCGAGAGCTTGGTTTGACCTATTCAAAATTTATCGCTACTTTAAAGAAAAAAAATATTGAACTTGATCGAAAAATCCTATCCAATTTAGCCCAAAATCATCCTGAGGTCTTTCAAAAAATTATTGATTTTGTGAAATAACTACCTACTAATTACGAATTTTATCAAATTACGAATATTTTTGATTTTTTATTTTTAATTTTTAATTTTGTAATGGTCCCGTGGTCTAGCCTGGTTTATGACGTCTCCCTGTCACGGAGAAGATCGCCGGTTCGAATCCGGTCGGGACCGTTTTATAAATTAAAAAAAACTTCGAAGTCTTCAATAAACAAAAAACAAACACACCCTTATTTAGGGTGTCTATTTTTATTTTTATTTGTCCCATCTAATCAACCCGCTACCAAAAGTTTAAAATTTCTAATTTCTAATTGACCTAACATTTAACAAATCCAAATTTCAAAATCCAAAATTCAAATTTAAATAAGTTGTTACCGGTTAGCGGTTAAATTTAAAATGCCTCCAGCAGGAATCGAACCTGCAATCTCCAGGTCCGCAACCTGGCGCTTTATCCGTTAAACTATGGAGGCCTGCATTGTTTCACAATATAAAATTTTTAATTCTCAATTTCTTCAACCAGAGGCTAATCCGTCTCGGGGAGAAATTTCTAAATAATCCTCAAAACCAGAATTTAAAATCTCGAACATTCGTAATTTGTAGCAAGGACAAGGCGACTAGATCTTCAACCAGCGGTTTAATTTATCAAAAATCGTTTCATATTCTTTAGTCAGGTCTTCAGGCAGATACTGCTTCAAAACTTCTCTGACCTTCAGCGGATTTTGATCTTCTAGGGAGATGGAAAAATCGGGATAAAGCCAAGACCGCAGATCAAAATAAAGTCGTTTAACCTCAGGCGGTTCATAGACAATCCGAAAACTTTTTAAGTCTCGCCACTCATAAAAACGTGAACCAACCCTAACGCCATCCTCAAAAATTTTTAAATCAATCCTTAAGGGCGTTTGGCGAGTTCGCACAATCACAATAAAAACCAATAAAATCAAAATCAGAGTAAAAAGAAAATTCCGAGTGATAATCGAATAAACCAGTACTGCCACGAATAGAATGCCGAAAATAATATACCAACTTGGTCCGCGCTTTAATTTAACGTATTCATCAAACCGCCACTCTAATAACAACTTGCCATGTTCGTCATTTTTTTCACTTTTGATTTCGGGCATATAATTAAAATTAGGCTAATTAAATTCTATTTGCCCACCCGCCATAAGGCAGGGAAACAAAATAGGTTTAATAATTTCTAAAAATTTTACGGAAATGGAAGCCGTAAATGGCAAAAGTTACGGCCAAAGGAAGAAGCTGTGGCCGTCGAAACAAGGACCAAAAAACAAGTTTCCAATAGTAAACCCTTCCCTTCCCTTTTATGCCTAATAACCAGATAGATTTTAAAAATGCCCCGAGGTGGTAAAAATGCAATCGGAATTTATTTTTTTGTGAAGGTTTAAAATTTCTCAAAAGTGTCAAAATTCGTTCATAGTAATGTCTAGGAGAATAAATTGTCCGAACAACCCTCTTGTAACCATTGATTAGCGCTTCATAATTCATTTTGGGAACAAAGTTGATCGAAAGGTCAGTGTTATCGCCAGAAATATCGTTTAATAATCGGTTCTCCTTTTTAAGCCGTTGATGTAATCTGGTGCCGCGAGGCGCATTTAATAATCCGACCATGGCGGTAACAATACCGCTTTTTTGAATAAAGGCAATAAGCTGCTCAAAAATTGAGAGCGGGTCACTATCAAAACCGACAATAAACCCCCCTTGAACTTGCAAACCGGCCCTTTGAATTTTTTGAACACAAGCAACTAGATCACGATTTTTGTTCTGGGATTTGCTGCATTCAACCAAACTCTCCTCGTGAGGAGTCTCGATACCCACAAATACTGTATCAAAACCGGCCTGAACCATTATTTGCATCAACTCTTCGTCATCAGCAAGATTAATTGATACCTGAGTGTTAAAAAAGAAAGAATATTTTCTTTTCTCAAGCCACTTAATCATGGCTGGCAGAATCTCCCTTTTTAATATTTCTTTGTTTCCAATAAAGTTATCATCAACAATAAACACTCTATCTCTCCAGCCTCGTGAATACAAACTCTCTAATTCTGCTAATATCTGATCCTTGGTTTTTAGGCGTATTTTCCGTCCAAAAAGCAAAGTCACATCACAGAATTCACAATTAAATGGACAACCGCGTGAATACTGAATACACATCGAACTATATTTTTTCATCTCAATTAATTCCCAAAGAGGAATAGGCGTCTTTTCTAAATCAGCCCATTGATTTGAGGTGTAAATATGTTTAGGACATCCATTTTTTAAATCTTCTATAAAGAGCGGCAAGGTAATTTCAGCTTCATTAAGCACAAGGTGATCCACCCCCTTAAAGTCTTCATATTCACTTGTGAAAAGGGGGCCACCGGCGACAATCTTGACTCCCAATTTTTTACACCTGGCAATCACTTTTTTTACTGATTCCTTCTGAACCGACATCGCGCTAATAAACACATAATCAGCCCATTTAATATCTCTATCAGTTAGCCCCACCACTCTCATATCAACAAGTTTTTTCTCCCACTCTTTAGGCAGTATAGCGGCGACCGTCAATAATCCCAAAGGCGGAAGGTTGGCTCTCCTGGAAATAAATTTTAAGGCATACTTAAAACTCCAAAATGTATCTGGATGTTCAGGATAAATGAGAAGTATTTTCATGTTTATAAATATAGATTGGCGGAGGCGAGAGGATTCGCCCCGCCCTTTCTTTTATAATTTTATACTTTTTAGTTCTAATTGAAATACAACGGTGGGTAGAGGACTTGCCCAGCACTTTTTGGGTTCAACGGAGATGGGAGGATTCGTCCCACCTTTTCTTTTTAGAACGGAGGGTAGAGGACTCGAACCTCTAAGTCCCTTGCGGGACCCCAGTTTTCAAGACTGGTGCCTTACCATTCGGCGCAACCCTCCATAAATTTCTCTAAAATTAGCGTTGCCTTCCTTCTTAAATTATAGCAAAGATTTTTGAAAAGAAAAGAAGCTATAGAATGAGAATTCAAGGTCTTTGATATTCAAGAGTTTTACCTGGTCACAACCATTCAGGAGTTTTGGTTAAAGATCTAAGGTCAGAATGATGATGAGAGATTGTCTAACTTACGTATTTATCAGACCTTAAAATAAAAAGACCTACAGGGTCTTCTCAAGTCTATAACTTCTGACTGTATCGAGGTTAGCTTTTTTATCTCTTGCTTAAAAGGTAATAATAGTAGGGATAGGTTCGAGAAAATAGGTAGCTGAAAAAAGATTTTTTTGGTTCCCTCACTTTGAGATTATAACCTAAGTTTTTAAAAATTGAGACAATTTTTTTTGGCAATTCTTGGCAGGTAATAAGGACCTCTCCTTTTTCTTTTAGATGAAGATCTATTTGGATAAAGGTTTTTTCAAAATCAGGACAATATTTTTTACTCTCAAAAATGTTTGAAATATAGATCAAATCGAATTTTCTTTTTATTTTTTTAAAAGCTCCTACCAGATCCGTATTAAGAATAAGAAGATGATCGATTCTCTCTTTTGCTCGGTAGAAATCTTTTTGATTGTCAAAATAAGGCAACCAGTTTTTCTTTTTCAAAAAATGCCAACTTTCACCATAAAAAAAATTGGATCTCTGAAGAGTTAAAAGAATATTCCGTGGCAAACCTTCAAAAAGATAATCAAAAAATTTTCTGGCTGAAGAGGAAAGATCTTTTCTTATTTCTTCAAAATAGATTTTTGAATTTTCTTTTTTTTTCTCAAAAAAGATTTCTTTGAATTTTTTAAAGGAAAGGTTTCTTAGGGCGGAAATCTTAAATTCAACAAAAAGACAGGCTAAATTGCGATTGTCAC
>CAYVCK010000001.1:29090-48778 GCA_964450195.1 uncultured Gammaproteobacteria bacterium | reverse complement strand
CTTTAGGATAGAAGACAACTCATTTCTTGTCAATGAGCCTATGACTATATTATACAAGGTGAGAAAAATGAAAGTAGGTTCTCTCGTAGAAGACAAGAAACTAACCGGTAATGCTGGAATCATTGTAAAAATCAAAGAAGGACTAGTTTGGATTTGTCCAATTGGATGTCTAATGGAAAATTGTACTGATGTCCTTATCATCTACAGGAAAAAAGATATTGAAAAAATCTCAAAAGAGAGATTTTTTTAAACGGTCGAGCGACATGTGAAAAGTCGTGGATTGGATTATTCTTACTTTAAGAAAAGAGTTAAAGAGAGTATAGCCACCTTCCGAAAGACTTACCGGAATTAATCTTAAAGGAGGAAGTTTAAATAGAATCGGAAAAATCAAGTCAAAAGGCTTGAAGGAGGAAAAAATGAAAAAAATCTAGAGGCGACCGGAAACGGAAGCCCCCTTTTTTTATTCGTGTTATTAGAGATAAAATTCGTGTTGATTAGCGATGTTTAAACAACAAAAATGGTGTAGCAATACTAATTGACGACCAGGCGCCAGTAGCCACCCCAACTATCATCGCTAAAATAAAATCACGAATCGATTCACCGCCAAAAAGAAAAAGAGCTAATAAAACTAAAAGAGTAGTTAAGCTAGTATTAAGACAGCGAATAAGTGTTTCATTTAAACTGCGATTAATCGTCTCTTTAAAATCACGCCAGCCATAAACCAAGAAATTTTCTCTGATGCGATCATAAATAACAATCGTATCATTAACCGAATAACCAATCACGATTAAAATAGCAGTGATAAAACTCGAATCAAGCCCTGTCCCTTTAAAACGACCTAAAATAGCAAAAAGTCCTAAAATTACCAAAACATCATGAATCAAGGCTAAAATTGCCCCACCACCATATCGCCAGGACTCACCTTTTTTGATAATTTTAGAAAGCTTGCGAAAGGCCCAAGTAATATAAACTAAAACAGCTAAATTAACTAAGAGTATAGCCCAACGCGCTTTTCGGTTTAACTCTTTACCAATAATCGGTCCAACGGTCTGAAAACGAATTTCTTCTGGCTGATCTAATTTCTCTAAGATTTTTTGATGCGTTTCTTCATCAACCTCTCTAAATCTTAAAAGCAAATCGCTTTCACCAGCCGTCTGAACATTAATTTCACTTAAATTAAATTCTCTGAGTTTATTTTTTATTTCCTGACTTTCAGGAATTTCATCTTTATATCTTAATTCCATCAAGGTGCCACCAGTAAAATCAATACCTGGCTTAAGCCCCCAAAAAATCAAAGCCAAAATTGAAACACCAATAAGTACGGCAGAAATAGTTAAAAAAATTTTTCTTTTACCAATGATGTTATACATAAATCGATACCAATATACGAATGAATACTAATTATACTAATATTACTGGGTTATAGAAATTTTGATTTAACCTTTGTGTCTATTTTTATAATTCTTAACGGCTTTAAATATCTATTTCTAAAATTTATAATCAAACCTAATTTTATATTAAGCTTTTGTAAATAACGTTGAATCTGATAGTAGTCCTCGCGTGTGATAAATCTTTTAGCCTTTATCTCTAAAATAATTTTATTATCAATAAAAAAATCTATTCTATTTTCGTTAATGGCTATTTCTCGTCTATAAGGGATTTTTAATTCTTGTAATCTCTTTTCTATTTCGTCACAATATTGTTTTTCTCTCGCATATCTACCGAGTTTATTATGAACATCGAAACAAATTCCAACTAAAAGATATGAGAGTTGCGGATATATTAATTTTTTATTCGTATAATTAGTATGCATTAGCATATTAGCATCGCGTTATTAATTTAATCAATGTTTTGGTCACCACAATGGCTGTAAACATACTAGTAAGAACCCCGATGCCTAAAGTTAGACCAAAACCGCGAACCAGACCAGTGCCAAATTGATAAAGAATAAAACAAGAAATTAAGGTGGTGATGTTACTATCACGAATAGCTGTCCAAGCATGACGAAAACCATCATCAATTAAAGTTAGACCAGACTTGCCTAATTTCTGTTCATCTTTAATTCTCTCAAAAATTAAAACATTAGCATCAACAGCCATGCCAATCGACAAAACAAAACCGGCAATGCCAGCTAAAGTCAAAGTGACTGGAATAAGTTTAAAAAGCGCCAAAACAATAAGAATATAAATCATCAAAGCCAGGGCTGCTACTAAACCCTTTCGACCGTAAAAACCGATCATAAAAATAATCACTAAAATAAAACCGAGCAGACCAGCCACTAAACTCTGTTCAATAGAAATTCGGCCCAAGCTCGGTCCAATATTTTGTTGAGCAATTAATTTAATGGGCACTGGCAAAGCACCAGCTGAAAGGCGCTGAGCTAATTCTTTGGCTTCTTTAACACTAAATTTCCCGCTAATCACCGCCTTGCCACCAGTAATTTCTTCTCTTACAATAGGCACACTAATAGGTAAGCCGTCTAAAAAAATAGCCACCGGCTTGCCAAGACTGCGCTTGGTAATCTCAGCAAAAAGTTTAGTCCCTTCGTCATTAAATTCTAAAGAAACCTCTGGCTCATTGGTTTCTGGATTAAAGTTTAACTGAGCCATTTTAAGTTGTTTACCAGTTAAGCCAGTATAGACCCAAGCAATTGCCGGCGCAGTCAATTCTGCTTCTGATTTTGTCCTGATTAAAATATGACTTGCTCTTACCTCTATCTCGCCTTTATCGTTTTTCCGTTCATCAGTTTTTTTAATCACATGAAAACCGAAAAATGTTTGGACCAATTCTTTAGTTGTTTCGCTAACTTTTAACTTGTCAAAAACTGCTTCTTCAAATTCTTTAATCATCATGCCGCGAGCAAACCAATCCAAATCACCACCTTGTTCTTTTGAGCCAGGATCTTCAGAATATTCTTTAGCTAAAGCATTAAAATCAGCACCCGGCTTGAGTGCTTTTTCTAAAACATCTTCGGCTAATTTTTTTGCTTTTTTATTATATTCTTCAATTTCTTTTTTTTCTTCTGGCGTTAATTCTTTTGGCTGGGTTTGTTCTTTAAATTCCAAAACCGGTGTCTCGCCAATCATTTTAATAGCTTCAGAGACATTTTTAATACCCGGCAAACCGACAATCAAGCGCCACTCATTTTCTGCTCTGGCTGTTTGAATCATTGGTTCAGCCACGCCGAAAATATTAACCCGGCGCTCAATCAAATCGCGAACCGCCTCAACCGCGGAATTTTTTTCTCCCTCTGGAATTTGGCTCGTATCAGTCTGATAAATTAGTTCCGTCCCGCCCTGTAAATCCAGGCCGAGATGAACTTTCTGTTTGGTAAACCAAGAAGCCGCTGGCAGCCATTTTGGCAAACGGGGAATGTCAATCAATAAAGCAAAAAAAACTAAAATTAGGATTAAAACGAAGGTGATCCACAATTTACTATGACGCATAAATTTTTATTAGTATAGAAACTTAGCCTTCGGGCTGAAACTTATTGAAACTAATAGAAATAAATGGAGATTAGTTGTTATTTTAAATAAGAGATTTATTATACCAGAAAGAGTACACTTGACAAGATTTATAGAAATAGAAAAATAAGGGATTAAAGAGGGTTAAAAATTGAGGCAGGAAGGTATCGAAAGATACTGGCAATAGACAAATCCGTGTCCTGACGGTCTGGTCTGCCCTGCCTCGAAAAAATTAAACATTTTTGTTAAAAGAGGGGCGACTAAAAAGTCAGCTCCTTTTAATTTTTGATTTAATCTGTATTTTTTATTTTTTGTCTTTTATTTTTTATTTTATTCTCATCCATATTTCGGATAGCAACACTTTTTATATTTTGCCAATTTTGTTCCCGCCTTGGCGGGATTACAAAATTGAGCACCCCGCATCAATCTGAAAGTACATTAATCATTAAAAGTTAACTAGAGCCGTTAGGCGTTTTCCGTGAAATAGATTTTATTTTAAAAAATTTTTTCTTCGAGATTTGGTGCGGGGTTACCCATACTTAGGATAACAACAATGTTTATATTTCACTGGTCGACCATCCGGCCTTTTTGCTCCACAGGGGCAAGGATCATTTCTGCCCACCTTCGTCCTTCGGGCTTCGGCGGGCAAGCCAACCTTTCCTCTACCATTAGCCGCCTCCTTACTTGGTCCACTTAATCTTATTTCCCTCGGCTGTGTCGGTGTCATTCTTTCTACCAAGCCAACTTTATAAATAGTATAAACCACTTGTTTATCAATGGCTTCTAAAAGCTGATTAAATTTTAAATAAGATTCACGCTTATATTCAACTAATGGCTCATGTTGGCCATAAGCTCGCAAACCAATGCCAGTCCGCAAATTTTCCATAATTTCCAGATGCCAAATCCAGTATTGATCAAGGCTTTGGAGCAAAATTGTTTTTTCTATTTTAGCCAATAAATCTTTTTCGCCTAATTTCTCTTCAGTCTCTTTAACTCTTTGCTCTAATTTTTGATAAGCCTCAAGGCTTAGTTCAATTAAATATTTAATCAGGCGGTTGCGGACATAAAGATCATCCATTCTTTCGCCAGCCTGAGCTCGTAATTCTTCTAAAACATCCAAAAGATTAGCTGGCGCGGGAAAAATTGTTCTCATTACTTCAACAATTTCTTTCAAATTCCAATTTTCTTGACGATCGCCAGCTGTATGAGAAGCGACTACTTGTTCAATTTCTTTTTCAACCAAACCGAGAGTAATTTGACAAATCTTTTCTTGATCAGCTGTTAAAATCTCTTTTCTTCGGCTATAAATTGCCTGCCGATGTTTATTTAAAATATCATCATATTCCAAAAGGTGTTTGCGTAAATCAAAATTTAAACCCTCCACCTTTTTCTGGGCTGATTCAATAGAACGGGAAACTATTTTATTTTCAATTGGATAATCTTCAGGCAGATGAAAACTTTTCATTATTGATTTTAACCTTTCGCCGCCGAAAATTCGCATTAAATCATCTTCTAAAGAAATAAAAAACTGGGAAGAACCAGGATCGCCTTGCCGACCGGCTCGGCCGCGTAATTGATTATCAATCCGGCGTGCTTCGTGGCGCTCAGTGCCAATGACATGCAAACCGCCAAGAGCAACCACTCTGTTATGTTCTTCCTGCCATTTCGTTAGTTCTTTATCTTGGTTAGATTTGACACCAGAGCACAAAACATTTTGTTTTGTGCTCGGCCGAGCACTCAAATCTTTTTGAGTGCTCTGGTTTGAATTTTGAGATTTGAGATTACTTGGTGGCAAACCACCAAGTATGATATCCACGCCCCGACCAGCCATATTAGTGGCTACTGTCACTGCCCCCAATTTGCCAGCTTGGGCAATAATCTGAGCCTCTTTTTCATGATGTTTGGCATTTAAAACTTGATGAGGAATGCCTTCGCGCTCTAAAATTCCTGAAAGTAATTCATTTTTTTCAATTGAAGTTGTGCCGACTAAAAGTGGTTGGCCTCGCTCATAACGTTCTTTAATTTCTTTAACCACCGCTTTAAATTTTACTTCTTCTGTAGCATAAATTTTATCCGACAATTCAGCTCTAATGAGCAGTTTATTGGTCGGAATAACCACCACTTCTAAATTATAAATTTTATAAAATTCCTCAGCCTCGGTAGCCGCAGTCCCGGTCATGCCAGCCAATTTCTTATACATCCGAAAATAATTCTGAAAAGTAATAGTCGCCAAAGTCCGCGACTCTTTTTTTATTTCCATGCCCTCCTTTGCCTCAATGGCTTGATGAAGACCCTCAGAATATCGCCGGCCAAACATCAAACGACCAGTAAATTCATCAACAATAATTACTTCACCATCTTTAACAACATAATCTTTGTCCTTTTGAAAAAATATACTATTAGCTCGTAAAGCAGCTTCAATATGATGGATTAAGGTAAGGTTTGCCTCTTTCCACGGATCTTGACCTAACATTTTTACTATTTTTTCCTGACCTTTTTCAGCTAAAGCCACGGATTTCATTTTTTCATCAATATTATAATCTTCATCAGGTTTAAGTTGTTTAACCACTCTATCTAATTGATAATATAAATCGGCTGATTCTTCGGCTGGACGGGAAATAATTAAAGGTGTCCGCGCTTCATCAATCAAAATACTATCAACCTCGTCAACAATAGCATAATGGAGATAGTCTTCAACGTTTATCCGCGTTTTGTTCTGTGTTAATCCGCGAGCCTGGACCATTTGGTCCAAACTATAAACCATATTGTCGCGCAAATAATCAAAGCCAAATTCATTATTCGTGCCATAAGTAATATCTGCTAAATAAGCTTCACGCCTCATAACCTCAACCAGTTCTTCAGCACTACCCAAATTAGTTGTCCGTCCGCCCGCTTTTGGTTGATAAAGATAAGACTTCTCATGATTAAGTACTCCTACTGATAATCCTAACAAATGATAAATTGGCCCCATCCATTCAACATCGCGTCGCCCCAAATAATCATTAACAGTCACTAAATGACAGCCCTTGCCCGCCAAGGCATTTAAATATAAAGGCAAGGTAGCGACCAAAGTTTTTCCTTCACCGGTTTTCATTTCCGCAATTTGACCGCGATGAAGGACAATGCCGCCCATCAGTTGGACATCAAAATGACGCTGACCGAGTGTACGTTTGGCCGCTTCACGAACTAAAGCAAAGGCTTCGGGCAACAAATCATTCAACTTTTCTCCATTTTTAATTCTCTCTTTAAATTTAACGGTTTCACCCTTCAATTCTTGGGTTTTCAATTTTTCAAATTCTTTTTCAAGAGAATTTATCTTCTCAACAATTGGTTGGAGTTTATCTAAAACACGCTGATTGGGGTCGCCAAAAATTTTAGTCAAAAAAGACATAAAAAAAATGGTAATAGATTTTAAAAGTTTAACAAATTCTGACAAAAAAACAAAGTTAAAAAACTTGACAAAAACTTAATCTTCTTTAAGATAATCTTAAGAAAATTTAATCGAAGCTAAAAAAAAGAGTGCCTAAAATGCTCTTTCTAATTTGTCCACTTTAAAATTAAATTGACTTTCTCTCCCTTATCAAACGACTAGTGAAGCGTCTTTTTAATAAACCAAATTCTTTATATTTCTCTAACTGTTTCCTCAATTTCTTTTCCACCAGATCAATAGCTGTTTGTAGATCCGGCATCCTTACCACTGCTCGCAAAATTTTATTTGGCATTTTTAAATTAATTTCTAATCTCAAACTTGTCTCTTTGGTGTGTTTTGGATTATAACTTAAATCAACATCCACTTGCCAAATTTTTTTTGAAAACCGCAAGAGTTTTTTAATCTTCCCCTCTAGAGAGCTCTTCATCATCTCAGAAAGCTTTATGTTTTGAGTAAAATATCTGATCTCCATAAATTTAAAAATTTGAAATTCGCCAGCCAGAAGTTAGTCTATCTTTGACGGACATTTCGAAATTCAAAACAAAATTAAATTTTAAAATATTCAAAACAGTTTTGGCCATTTGATCATTCGAATTTTGAAAATTGTTTCGGATTTAGGATTTTGGATTTAGAGTTTCAAACCAGTGGTATGCCGGTCATTTCTTTCGGGATTGGCAAGCCCATAATTTTCAAAATCGTTGGCGCGACATCAGCCAAAACGCCGGCCGCAGTAAAAATGCTGAGATCTGGTATGGATAATAAAGGTTTTTTCAACTCGTAATCCTTACCAATAATAATAAATGGTACCATATTAGTCGAATGCTCTTTATCTATTTCACCGGTCCGCAGATTAACCAATTCTTCAACATTGCCATGATCAGAGGTAATCAAGGCTACACCACCAACTTTTAAAACCGCCATTACTATTTCTCCTAAAAAACCATCAAGAATCTCAACTGCTTTAATAGAAGCCTCTAAATTGCCAGTATGGCCAACCATATCAGGATTGGCAAAATTAGCGAGAATAAAATCATATTTGTCAGCGTTAACAGCTTCAATTATCTTCTGAATAATGAGGGAAGCTGACATAGCTGGTGTTTTGTCATAAGAAGAAACCCTTGGCGAAGGAATTAGAATCCTCTCCTCGTTTGAGAATGGTTCTTCCCGGCCGCCATTAAAAAAAAATGTCACATGAGCGTATTTCTCTGTTTCGGCCAGATGAAGCTGATTGAGACTTGCCTCAGAGAGAACTCTAGCTAAAGGATAATCAATTTTTTCTGGCGGGAAAGCGATTTTAACTGGTAAGCCGGCTTCGTATTCAGTCATCGTCACAAAGAATAAATTTTGTAAAAGTCTTGACCGTTTAAAATTTTCAAAACCGGGCAGAACAAAAGATTTAGTCAATTGCCGGGCGCGATCGGCTCGAAAATTCAAAAAAATCACTGCCTCATCATCAGAAACTTTAGCTTTTGGGGTTGGCTTTAAGACATCACTGCTTTTTAATGACTTCACAACTACGGTTGGTAAAAATTCTTCATCAAAAATTTTCTTTTGATAAGACTCCTGAATAGCCGCCATTGGATCATCAACATAGTTGGAAGAAAGTCCTTCAGTAATTGCCAGATAAGCCTTTTCAGTTCTCTCCCAATGTCCATCTCGATCCATAGCATAAAAACGACCAGTTAAAGTAGCGATCTCACCCAGTCCAATTGCTTTGATTCTTTCTTGAAACTCGGTTATGAAATTAAAACCACTATTGTAAGGCGTGTCACGGCCATCTAAAATAACATGGAGATAAACACTTGATAAACCTTTTCTTTTGGCCATTTCCAAAACCGCATAGAAATGTTCTGCAGAGCCATGAACACCACCATTGGAGGCCAAACCAATTAAATGAAGATTTGAATTATTTTTTTTAACGTGATTTATGGCGGCTAATAAAACAGAATTTTTAAAAAAGTCACCGCTCGTGATTGCCCGGTTGATTCTCGGTAAATTTTGATAAACAATTTTCCCGGCCCCTAAATTTAAATGACCAACTTCAGAATTGCCCATCTCGCCCCAAGAAAGCCCAACTGCCTCGCCAGCTGCCTGAAGAGTCACCACTGGATAGGAAACCAAGAGTTTATTAAACACAGGCGTTTTGGCCAACAAGAGAGCATTGCCCTGAGAAGGTGCCGCCACGCCCCAACCATCTAAGATAATCAAGACAACAGGTCTATTTTTTTTAGAAGTTTCTACCATGTTTACAAACTTTAATTATTTATTTCACCCCTTTTAAAAATCCGAAATCCTAAGCACTAAATTCTAAACAAATCCAAATTTCTAAAATTACAAATCTCAGAAAATTTAGAATTTAAATATTGCTTCGAACTCCGAATTTAGGATTTAGAATTTGTCAATCTTTACTTAAGTAAAGATTGACCTGTCATTTCTAGCGGCTTCTCAATACCCATGATTGCCAAAATAGTCGGCGCGACATCAGCTAAAATTCCATTTTCCCTCAAATTAATTTTTTTCAATTTTTCATTGACCAAAATAAACGGCACCGGATTATTTGAATGTTTGGTGTCAATTTCGCCGGTTTTAAGATTAATCATTTCCTCCACATTTCCATGATCAGCCGTAATTAAGATAGTACCGTTTCGCTTAAAACACATTCCTAAAATCTCAGCCAAGCATTTATCAACAAATTCAAGGCCCTTAATAGCTGCTTTTAAGTCGCCGGTATGACCGAGTATGTCCGGATTAGCAAAGTTAACTGTTAGAAAATCAAAACCTTTATCTATTTTCCTGAGAACTGTTTTAGTAATTTCAGCCGCGCTCATTTCTGGTTTTTGGGTGTAAGAAGCCACCCTGACTGAGGGAATCATAATTCTTTCTTCACTGGCTACCGAATGATCATAACCGCCGTTAAAGAAAAAACTAACATGAGCAAATTTTTCTGTTTCCGCTATATAAGCTTGTCGAAAATTTTTTAAAATAAAAGGCAAGCTATTTTTTACTTTCCGCGATGGATAAGCCGTCCAAACATAATCTAAATCAGGACCGAAATCAGTTAAAGCAACAAAGAAAAGATTTTTGGGGATTTTCTTGCGAATAAAAGAGCCGGGGTTTTTTTGATTAAAATCTTTTTGCCCGAAAACCTTAGTTAACTGCCGGGCTCGATCTGAACGCAAATTCATAAAGATTAAGGCATCACCGTCATTTACCGTCGCGACCGGACCTTTATCGGCAACAATTATTGTTGGCTTAATAAACTCATCTGTTTCTCCGCGGTTATAAGCCTGAACAATCGCCTCAGTCACATTATTAACCTTCAGGCCCCTGCCTAAAACTAAAGCTTCATAAACTGCCTCAATCCGTTCCCAGTTCTTGCCTCGATCCATGGCATAGAATCGACCAGCCAGACTGGCTATTTTAATAAAAAAATGGGAGTTTTGTTTATGATTTTCTGTTTCTCTCTCAAACCTCTTAATAATCTTTAAAGCCGCATGTTGAGGAGAATCCCGACCATCAGTAAAAAGATGTAAAAAAACCCCTGGCAAATTTTGGTTTTCTAAAAATTTAATCATGGCCAACCAATGATTTGGCGAGGAGTGAGCACTTTGATTTTCAGCAATTAATCCCATTAAATGAATTTTACTTTTTCTTTTCTCAACCTGCCTGACGGCCTGATGAAAAACCGGATTTTTTGTAAAATCACTCCGTTGAATAGCCCTATCAATGTAAACCGCATCATCTTTAAAAACCCGACCAGCGCCTAAATTAAGATGGCCAGCCTCAGAATTGCCAGCCTGGCCTTTGGGTAAGCCAACACATTCAGTTGAAGCACAAAGGAGGGCGCAAGGATACCTCTCTTGAAGACTATTAAAATTAGAAACCTTAGCTAAACTCACTGCATTGCCAGGATTAGGCGCCGCCGTCCCCCAACCATCTAAGATGATTAAAACAATGGGTTTTGTTTTTTTTATCTGATTAGTCATTTTAAATATCTTTTGATCAAAAAATGTGGCAATCTAATTCTTCTTCAATCTCCATCAGCCGATTATATTTAGCCACTCTTTCCCCCCTTGTTAAACCACCAGCTTTGATAAAATCAGCATTAATGGCCACGGCTAAATCAGCAATAAAGTCGTCATTTGTCTCGCCAGAACGATGACTTACTCCAATTTTATAACCAGCCTCCCGGGCTAATTTAACGCACTCCATTGTTTCAAAAATTGTCCCAATCTGGTTTGGTTTAATGACAATTCCCATAGCTGATTTAAATTTTATACCCTCTCTTAATCGCTCTTGATTAGTCGTAAAAAGATCATCACCAATAATTAATAGCTCTTGATTTATTTTTAATAATTCATCTTTTAATCTCTGCCAACCAACAAAATCATTTTCTTCTAATGGATCTTCTAAAAATTTTAAGGGGTAGCGCTTTAACCAATCCTGATAAATTAAAACCATTTCCCGTCGCAAAAGATTCTTGCTCTCAAATCGATAGAATTCTCTTCGGTCATAGAATTCTGAAGCAGCACAATCAAGGCCTAAAAAAAAGTCTTGACCTAATTGATAGCCAGTTTGCTCTACAGCCTCAGCTAAAAATTTTAATCCCTCCTCATTATTAGCCAAGCCGACCACTAGACCACCTTCATCGCCAACCGCCTTAGAAACACCGCGTCTAGTTTTAAGAATTCCTTTTAAGGTGGAAAAGATTTCAGCGACCATCTGAATCGATTGAGCCATCTTGCCCTTTTCTTTAGGCAAGATAAGAAACTCCTGAATTTCGAGATTTGACTCGGCATGGCGACCGCCATTAATTAAATTAAAAAGAGGAATCGGTAATTGATAATCAGAAAGACTTAGTTTAAAAATCTCTCTTAAATACCGATAGAGCGGAAGATTCATTACTCTTGCCCCGGCTCGAGCACAAACCAAAGAACAGGCTAAGATAGCATTACCGCCCAGCCGAGATTTATTTTTTGTTCCGTCCAAATCAATAAGCTTCTTATCAATTTCTTTTAGATCCGTGATCTCAAGACTACTTAGATTGGGTGAAATAATTTTTTCAATATTATGACAGACAGAAAGAACACCCTGACCATTAAAGCGGGAATAATCATGATCACGCAGTTCTACTGCCTCATAACTACCACGCGAAAGCCCTGATGGCACGGAAGCAATTTCGACCAAACCATTATCTAACAAGAGTTTTGCCTCAACAGTTGGATTGCTTCGAGAATCTAAAATCTCGCGGGCAATAATTTTTTTGATTGTAGGCATAAATTCGAATCGCACCTGATAACTTAATTTAATTACCTTGAGTTTTATTTCCTGAAGTGGTATTGTTCGAGGTTGTGGTAAAATCAGATTTCTTATCAAAAACAAAAACAGCGGCGGCCACCACTGAAGTCCAGAGACCGTTTTTATCTCCTTCGGCTGTTTGGGTAATGTTCGAGGTGCGAATAATTTTACCGCTCATTTTATATATTTGCTCTCTTTCATCCCAAGCTTGATCTGGATCAAATTCAATACCCAGAGTTGAGGCAAGCATTGAAGTGGCCAGATCTTCGGCGTATTCACCAGCCACCACTTCTTTTTCGCCAAAGGAATGATGCTCAGAAAGATAACCATAAGCCGTTGGATCAGCCGGCCAGGCGCAACCTATTGAAGCAGCAATTAAACGGTTCGGTTCATTAGTTGAATTTCTAGCCATCACACAAAAGATAATTTGACCTGGCTGAAGAAATTTCAATCCTTCTTCGCGAGAATTTTTTTTACAGCCCGGTGGTAAAATAGAAGAGACAGAAACTAGATTAAAGTGAGAAATGCCCGCATCTCTTAGGGCCAACTCAAGGGATTGAAGATAGTGCCTATGGCGACCAACACCTTTAGTAAAAAAAACTTTGGGTGGTATCAAAAAAAATTGCTCCATATTAATATTAATTAGAATTTAGAAAAGAGAATTTAGAATGTATAATTTTTTAGAAGTGGTTTTATGCCTGGTAAGGTTTTGCCAGATAAAAAGTCCAACATCGCCCCTCCACCTGTAGAGATAAACACATGCGCTGATTTACTCCGCGTTAATCCGCGTGTTGTATCTGCGTTTATCCGCGATTGCTGCAGAGCAGCAAGGGTGTCGCCGCCACCGATAAAAACTCTCACTTTTTTATTCTTAAAGATCTCTTCAGCTATTTTCCCTGTTCCAAGTTGAAATGATTTTTCTTCAAAATATCCCATTGGCCCATTCCAAACAATCATTTTAGCAGATTTAAGATATTTTGAAAAGAGTTTAATTGTCTCTGAACCAATATCTAAAATCTTGAAATTCTTAATTTTTTTTAATTCTTCTGTTTTTACATTTTTAATTTGTGTTTTTTGTTTTTTATTTTCGGAATATAATTTCCTTCCTTGCCGAAAACAAGGTTCTGCCGAAGGCAGGTTCTTATTTTTGATTTTTGATTTTACTTTAACATCAACCGGCAAAATAATTTTTTTATTTTTTAACAACCTTTTTACCTGGCCAAGCATTTCTTTTTCATAAACCGATTGACCGATATTTAATTTTTGCGCTTTGAAAAAGTTATTTGCCAAGGCACCGCCAACTAAAATTTTGTCTGCCTCTTTAACAAGGCTTTTAATCGCCGGTAATTTGGTAAAAATCTTTGCTCCGCCAACCAAAAGCACAAAAGGATGTTTCGGTCCCCCTAAAACTTGACTCAGATTGTTCACTTCTATCTCTAAAAGTAAGCCAGCATAACTTGGTAAATAATCGGTAATCGCTGCCACTGAAGCATGGTTTCTGTGGCAAACAGCAAAAGCATCATTGATATAAACATCAGCTAAACTAGCCAGCTTTTTGGCAAAGTTTCGGTTATTTTTTTGCTCCCCTAAATAAAACCTGAGGTTCTCTAATAAAATCAGCTCACCAGGTTTTAATTTTTTAATTTCTTTTTCTACTTTTTCACCTAAACAATCATTAATAAATTTTATTTTTAATTCTCGATTTAATTTATTTAAATATTCTGCAACAATTCGGAGACTATATTGTTTTTTAATTTTTAATATGTATTTTTGATCTTTGACATTTAATTTTTTATTTTTAAATGGATCATTGAGATGAGAAATTAAAATAATTTTTGTTTTCTTTTTTACTAAATAAGAAATTGTTGGTAAATGCGCCCGAATCCTTGAATCATCTAAAATTCTCCCGTTTTTTATCGGGACATCTAAATTCACTCTGACTAAGACTTTTTTATTTCTCAAATTTAATTTTTTAAAAGTCTTGAGTTTCATTGTTGTTGAATCATACTCTTAATCCCCTCCGCAAATGAGGTTACCCGGATTCCAAACTCATCCCACCACGGATAATCTGGAAAAACATCCCCGGAGGTTAAAGATTTAATTTGACCAGGCGTAAATGGTGAATGAAATAAAAAATCATAAAGACGCATCAGAAAAAGAAAAACAGGAATCGGCAAATAAATCATGAAGTGAATCCCTTTTAATTCTTTTAAAACTATTCTCACCATCTCATGAAAATAAATTTTTTCTTTACCATTAATACTATAAACTTTATTCTCGAGAGGAAAATTATGGATCAATTTTATAACTAATTGACAGAGATCATCAATATAAATCGGCTGACGCGGATATCGACCATGACCAGGCACAGGAAAAACCGGGCACTTTTTGGCAAAATTAATTAACCAGCCGATATTTTTGTTATCACCCGGGCCGTAAATAATAGAAGGCTGGATAATCACATAATTAAGACTGCTTGATTTAACAATTTCTTCACCCAGTTGTTTTGTTTGAGCATAATTATCTTTTCTAGAAGAAAGAACTGCCGCGGAGCTAAAATAAATTATCTTTTTAACGCCGTATTTCTTAGCGGCGGTAATCACCCTTTTCGTTGCCTCAACATTATGACGATCAAAATCAGCGCTCGCTGGAGAGGAAATTTGAGCATGTAAGAGAATAATCATCTCCTGATCTCTAAACAACTTCGACCAATCGCCCGAGATTGAAAGATCAGCACAAATAAATTTCACGCTCGTTCTCTGACTAAAATCAACAACCGGTGCTTTATCGATCACCGTTATCTCTCCCATCTCAAAACCTTTCTCTTTCATCAGCCGCAAAAGATTCTGACCAACAAAACCCAAACCACCAGTGAGTAGAATTTTCATAAATTTAATCCAATAATTTTTTAAATAAAAGTCTTAAAAATGTTCTAAGGCCAACAAAAAAATTTTGCCCTTTCGACAAAGAATAATCGCTATATCTAACTCTAATTGGTACTTCCAAAAATCTAATCTTTTTTGTCCGAACTTCAGAAGCAATCTCTGAGGCCCAGGCAAAACTATTGGATTTAATCTCAATTTTTTTAAAGGCAGCGCGGGAAAAAGCCTTTAGTCCAGACTGCGAGTCAGTTAACCAAATCCCAAATAAAACAAAAGTCGCCAGATTGGCTATTTGATTTAAAATAATTCGCCTCAAAGGAATAACTTGTTTTCGGAAAAATCTGGTGCCGTTAACTATCTCGGCCCTACCTATTAAAATTGGCTGAATGAGCAGTGGAACATCTTCAGCTAAATGTTGTCCATCAGCATCAAATGTTACGACAATATCTGCTTCCTCTTGCCGAGCAAAATCACAACCGTTTTTAATCGCCGCTCCAGGACCAAAATTAATGAGATGTCTTAATAAAATTGCTCCTGCTTCTTGAGCTAATTTGCCTGTCCTATCAGTTGATCCATCATCAACAACCACAATTTCAAAATTAAATTTTTTAAGACTTTGAACTACATCTTTAATGGTTTTTTCTTCATTATAGGCCGGAACAACGACTAGAATTTTCATAAAAATTTCTAATTTCGAATAATTTCTAAACAAATAATATCAATTAGTATCTATCAATATCTACTAATATCAGATACTTATCTTTAACTAGATTATCAACAAAAATGAAATTTATTTTTCTTTCTCCTCGCTTTTCACTTTCTGCCAAACCTGCTGACGGATTTCTTGAGCGATTTTGAGATTGACTTTCACAAATTCCTTTGCTTGCTCACGGCCAACGCCGAGTTTTGTTTCACCAAAACTAAAGGTATTGCCGCTCTTCTTAATCACCCCTTTAAGTATGCCGGTATCGAGGAGATCGCCGGCCAAAGAAATACCTTCAGCATACATAATATCAAATTCACAAATCTTAAAAGGTGGTGCGACTTTATTCTTGACTATTTTAGCTTTAACCCGATTACCAACTGTCTCTTCGCCTTTTTTGATTTGTCCAACTCGTCGAACTTCAATTCGCACCGAAGAATAAAACTTTAAAGCCATGCCACCGGTCGTTGTTTCCGGATTGCCGAAAAAGACTCCGATCTTCATTCTCGTTTGGTTAAGAAAAATAACGGCCGTTTTAGTTTTACTCACAACACCAGCTAATTTTCTTAAAGCCTGGCTCATCAACCTGGCCTGAAGACCCATAAATTGCTGACCCATCTCTCCTTCAATTTCTGCTTTTGGCGTTAAAGCAGCTACCGAATCAACAACAATCAGATCAACCCCATTTGAACGGACCAGGGTTTCAACAATTTCTAAAGCTTGCTCACCAGTATCTGGCTGGGAGATTAAAAGATCATCAATCTTGACCCCTATTTTCTTGGCATATTCTGGATCTAATGCGTGTTCCGCATCAACAAAAGCAGCTACCCCACCCTGTTTTTGCGCTTCAGCTAAAATATGAAGGGCTAGCGTTGTTTTACCAGAAGCTTCCGGACCAAAAATTTCTATAACCCGACCACGCGGCACTCCACCAACACCTAAAGCAATATCTAAAGAAAAACAACCAGTTGGCACAACCTCTACTTCCATCCGTTTGGCCTCGCCTAATTTCATAATTGCTCCTTCACCAAAACGGGTGCGAATTTGATTAACTGCTTCCTGAGCCGCTTGTATCCTTGCTTGTATTTTTTCTTCTTTATCTTTATCCGAAGATTTAACCATAGGAAATTTTATTAAGTTTATTAAATATCATTGAGCCTCTAAAACAATCCTCCGCCAAACAACCCTTTCTTGTCCTCGCTTTTTCTGGGCTGAAATTTTTATTAAATTCACACCCAACGATAAGTTTGCTAGCTGAGAAAAATGACCATCTTTAATCTTATCAACCATAACACCATTAATAAAAACTAAAGTCTCAGGACTCTCAACTTTCCCCTTTATTTCAATCAGAGAATTTTTGGTAACAAAATCATCAGCTGGATCTAAAATCTTTATCTTCGGCGCCGAAAAACTCTGCCAAATGCTCCAGCCCAGATAAGAAAGAATAACAAAAATGGCCAAAAAAATCAAAAATTTACTAAAATCAAAAAATGAAATTTTTTTCGTACAAAGTTTAGAAAAATCATTACTTTTTATAAAAACTGATTGGCAAAAGGGGTCTTTCTGAAAAATTTTATTTTCTTTTTCAAACCGAGAAATTACTTCTTTTACATCTAATTTTAAAAAACGAGCGTATTCTTTTAAAAAGCCATAAATATAAGGTTGACTCGGGAGTAAGGAATAATCCTCCTCCTCTATGGCTTTAAGATACTTAGACGAAACATTAATTCTTTTAGCCACCTCTTCTAATGACCAGCCTCGTGTCACTCTTGTCTTTTTTAAAAGGTTTCCGGCGGTTTCATAATAAATTTGTCTTTTGGTAAAAGCCATACCTTAAAAATTTTTAAATTTCTAATTTTTCCGCCAGAGGTGGATCTACCTTAGGCAGAGAATTTCGAAACAATTTTTAATTTATAATTTTTAAACGATTTGGAAATTGGAATTTAAAATTTCTTTGGAAACTGGAAATTGGTCATTGGAAATTTGGATCTTTATCGTTCAGATATTAATCAATTTATCCTTTATTAATCTATTTGCTCGTCTCCGAAATCTTCCTTTCTTTTAAATACTTCTCTCGGCTTAGCCCCATCAGCTGGGCCGATAGTTCCCTCCTCTTCTAATAAATCCAAAAGCCGAGCGGCTCGGGCATAGCCAACTCTAAGTCTTCTTTGGAGCAATGAGGCTGAAGCCTTTTTTGCCGCTAAAACAACCTCTCTAGCTTGAGAGAGAAGTTCATCATCCTGAAGAAAAATATTTTCTTCTTTCTGGTAGGACAAACCTTCAAGATCGAGTTCATAAGCTGGCTCGCGTAAATTTCTTAAATATTCAATAATTTTTTTTATCTCGTTATCAGAAACATAAGCGCCTTGCAATCTTTTAGGTTTGAAAATTTCCGGGGAAATAAAAAGCATATCGCCACGACCTAAAAGTTTTTCCGCCCCAGAAAAATCTAAAATCGTCCGTGAGTCAACCATCGAAGCAACCGAAAAAGCAATTCGCGAAGTAATATTGGCCTTGATTAAACCAGTAATAATATCAACCGACGGTCTTTGAGTAGCCATAATCAAATGAATGCCTGTGACTCTGGACATCTGAGCCAATCTAATAATACAAGACTCCACTTCTTGGGGTGAGACCACCATCAAATCGGCCAGTTCATCAATAATAATCACCAAATAGGGCATCTTACCTCTCTCTAAATTGTAACTTTCAATGTCTCTCGTTTTCTTTTCTGCTAATAGCCCGAAGCGATGTTCCATTTCGGCAACTGCCCAACGTAAAATCTGAATGGTTTTTGTTGTTTCTGTGACAACCGGCGCCAGAAGGTGAGGCAAATCATTATATAAAACTAACTCAACTCTCTTAGGATCAATAAGAATAAACTTCAAGTCTTCTGGAGAATTCTGAAAGAGGAGACTAATAATAATTGAATTAAGCATCACTGTTTTTCCCGAGCCGGTTGCTCCAGCTACTAAAAGATGAGGCATTTTACCTAAATCAGCTGACCAAACATCGCCAGCCACACTTTTGCCCAAACAAATTGTTAGATTTGATTTTCTTCTTTTAAAATTTTCACTATTTAAAAGTTCTTTCAAATGAACAACGGCATTTTTTTCATTCGGCACCTCAATCCCAACTAATGATTGACCGGGAATAGGAGCCTCTATTCTAATTGGATGTTTAGCCAGAGCCAGAGCTAAATCATTGGCTAAACCAGTAATTTGCGAAAGCTTTATTCCTTCGGCTGGTTTTAAGGTATATTGAGTCACGGCTGGCCCAACCTTTACCTCAGCCATTTCTACTCTTATACCAAAACTCTCGAGAGTTTTTTGAATTGTTAGTTTGTTAGCCCGAATATCACCAGCGGCTGGCTCGTCTATTCCATCTTCTAATAAATCAAGCGGCAGAATAAATTTGCCTTTCGGAATCGGTCGGAAAATAAACTCTATTTTTTTGGGTTTTTTTACTTGAACCTCCGGAAGGGCAATCTCTTTGGCAGACGCCAATAAAGAAAGAGGTAGAGTTTCTTTTTTTAGTTTAAGTTCTTTTTGGGGAAAAAGCTTTCTTAAAAATTGCCAGAACCAGATAAAAAAATTCTGCTTAACTATCGAAACTTCCAAGACGCCTTCTGGTTTTAAGAGAGGGACTTTTACTGTTTTTTCTTTTAACTTTTTCTTAAACCCAGAAAAAAATAAAATCCCACTCGTCATCATTATAATCAAAAGCAAAATTATACTCACTAAGGGACCGAAAGCAAAACTCAAAATAAAACTTAAACCATATCCTACATATCCACCCCCTTTTCTTTCTAAAAGA
This sequence comes from uncultured Gammaproteobacteria bacterium, assembly GCA_964450195.1. Taxonomy (GTDB): domain Bacteria; phylum Patescibacteriota; class Patescibacteriia; order UBA2591; family CALHIP01; genus CAYVCK01. Next base: position 29,185 of record CAYVCK010000001.1, on the reverse strand, counting down.
GCCGTCCTGTCTTTTAAAAAATAAAGATGAAAAAGCGCGGCTAAGGAAGCAACAATTAAAATTGAACCCAAGATAATCAAGAATGGTAATTTCCT
>CAYVCK010000001.1:0-28987 GCA_964450195.1 uncultured Gammaproteobacteria bacterium | reverse complement strand
CCCAAGATAATCAAGAATCGTAATTTCCTCTTTTCACGCCAAAGGAAAATGCTGAGAAAAACTAAAATAAAAGGGATCGGCCAAAGGGCCCAACCAAAAACAAACTGCAAACCCCTTGTCAAATATTGACCAACCGGACCAGCTAATCCCAAAAATCCTAAAAATAAAATAAGAGCAATGGTATTTAAAAAAATAACAGGAATCAAGCCAACAAAAGCCCTTCTATCTTCTGAAGACTCTTGTCTCTTTAAAAAATGAATCTGTTTTTTTGCCATAAAACAAAAAAATACTTATTGGGAAGTAGTATAACAAAAACAAACAATAAAAACAAGAACATTAGCTCTTATTTTTTGGTTGCCGCAATCCGGTCCCAACCGGAATAAGGCGACCGATAATTACATTTTCTTTCAATCCTCTCAGTCGATCAAGGCGACCAATAATAGCCGCATTAATCAGAACACGAGAAGTCTCCTGAAAAGAAGCAGCAGATAGAAAACTATCAGTCGCTAAAGAAGCTTTAGTAATACCTAAAAGCAGTTCTTTGCCTCGAGCTGATTTTTGTCTTAAGCGGACCATCTGTTCATTATATTCCTTAAGATAATCACAAGGCACAATTTCTCCAGGCAATAAATCTGTATCACCGCCATCCTCAACTAGGACACGCGAAAACATTTGACGAATAATAATTTCAAGGTGTTTATCATTTAATTTCTGCCCTTGGGAAGAATAAATATATTGGATTTCTTTTAAAATATATCGAGCTGTTTCTTCTTTACCTCTCAATTTATAAAGATCTCTTAAATCCAAACTGCCGTCCGTCATTTGTTGACCAAATTTCACCATTTCACCATTTTTTACCCAAAGAATATAACCTGGGACAAGTTCATATTCTTCTACTCCTTCACCGCGGTAGATAACTTTTAAGACCCCTGGCTCAACGACAAGGCGACCACTGTTTTTAGCGACAATCTTTTTCTTCTCACTAATCGCTAAAATATCCCCGCTTTTAACTGTCTCTCCTTCTTTTACTCTAAGACTCCACTCTTCATCTAAAAGAGGATGGCTCTCTTCAATCTCGCCAGTATATTTTATTCTGAGTTTTATTGGTTGACCCTTGTCAATTTCTACCCGGCCATCGTGATGGGCCATTATTGCTTTCCTTTTAGGTGGTCGAACTTCAAATAATTCTTGAACTCGTGACAGACCTTGAGTGATATCCCGGCCAGCTACGCCACCAGTATGAAAAGTTCTCAAGGTTAACTGAGTGCCTAGTTCACCAATACTCTGAGCCGCCACAATACCAACAGCCGCACCAATTTTTACTAATCTGTTATTGCCAAGATCTAAACCATAACAAAGAACACAGCAGCCCCTTTTAGCTCGACAAGTTAAAACGGATCTAATACGAAGAGAAGGAAGATTAAGCCTGGTAATTTCTGGCACTTTGTTTACGGTCACAACTTCGCCGGTCTTTAAAATTACTTTCTTAGTCTTAAGGTCAACAACTTTCTCCGCTACCACTCGGCCAAGAATCCGCTCAACAAGATCTTCGCCAGCCGCTTCACATTCTTCTTTGGTAATTAAAAATCCTTTTAAGTCACCGCAATCTTCTTCAGTCACAAATACCTCTTGAGCAACATCAACTAATCGTCTGGTCAAATAACCAGCACTCGCGGTTCTGAGAGCCGTATCAGTCACACCCTTTCTGGCGCCGTGGGTAGAAATAAAATATTCCAGAACATTGAAACCCTTCTGATAATTACTCCTGATCGGCAATTCAATCAATTGACCACTCGGCGAGGCGACATTCCCTTTCATACCAAGCATCTGAGTAAGTTGTGTCCAGGAACCCCGTGCCCCTGATTCAATCATAGAAAGCACCGAAGAATAGGGAGATAAAACCCGGCGACAAAGCTCAGCAATCTGATCTTTGGCTTTCATCCAGACCTCAATGTTTTTTTGATATCTTTCATCATCAGCCAAAAGTCCTAATTCATATTGTTTTCTAATTTCGTTTATTTTTTTATCTGTTTCGACCATTATTTCTTCTCTACCAGGAACTGATGGTAAATCGTCCATTCCCCAGGAAAGTCCAGCCCGAGTTAAATATTTCAAACTAAGTTCTTTGAGATAGTCTAAAAGCAAAACAGTCTGTTCCTCTCCATAAACTTCCAAACATTGCTTAATTAAATTCCGCATCACCTTTTTATCAACTGTTTTATTCAAATCATAAAGGTTGGGAGGTAAAACAGAATTAAAAATTAATCGCCCGACGCTGACTTCTTTGATTTGATTAGCGATTCTGACTTTAATTTTTTCCTGAAGGGAAATTTTTTCTGTTTCATAGGCGAAGATGGCTTCCTCTGGCGAGGTAAAAATTTTTATCCTAGACCCGTTCGGCGCGGGTCGAACTAGGGCCTTTTCCCCGGGCTCTGGCTCTTTCACAAGTGTCATCCAATAAGCCCCCCAGATCATATCTTTGTCTGGAGCAGTAACCGGCTCACCAGTCGCTGGTTTTAAAATATTATGAACCGAAGCAAATATGTTTTTCGCTTCAAACTTTGATTGCTCGCTCAAAGGTAAGTAAACAGCCATTTGATCGCCATCAAAATCAGCATTAAAAGGAGGGCAAATTAAAGGATGAATTTGAATCGCTTTACCTTCAGTGAGAACTGGCTGAAAAGCCTGAATGGAAAGCCGATGGAGAGTTGGAGCTCGATTTAGTAAAACATAACTTCCTTTAGTCCCCTCTTCTAAAATATCCCAAATTTCTTTGGCTCCACTTTCTATCAACCGGTTAGCACTTCTAACATTATGAACAATTTCTCGCTTAATTAATTCTCTAACCACAAATGGTTTGAAAAGCTCAAGGGCCATGACTTTAGGTAAACCGCATTGATTAAGCTTGAGGTAAGGATTGACGACAATGACTGAACGGCCTGAATAATCAACTCTTTTGCCAAGCAAATTTTGTCTAAATCGGCCTTGTTTGCCTTTTAAAATATCGGCCAAAGATTTCAACGGCCGGGGTTGACCAGTCGAAGCAGCCGTCGTCTTTCCTGATCGCATCTCATTGTCCAAAAGCGAATCAACTGCTTCTTGCAACATTCTTTTCTCGTTTCTTAAAATAACCTCTGGGGCGTGAAGTTCTTGTAAACGCTTTAAACGGTTATTCCGATTAATGACCCGGCGATAAAGATCATTTAAGTCAGAAGAGGCAAAACGACCACCATCAATCTGAACCATTGGCCGTAGGTCAGGCGGGATAATCGGCAAAAAAGTTAAAACCATCCACTCTGGTTTAATTTTATTTTTTAAAAAACTTTTAATAACTTTAAGTCTTTGAGTAATCTTATGTTTTTGGGCCGGGTTAGAAGTCTTTCTTTGTTCTTTTTCTAAATCCTTAACTAATTTTGCTAAATCTAGCTGAGAAAGAAGTTTTAATATTGCTTCTGCCCCAATACCAGCCTCAAAAATATGACCAAACTGCATCGAGAGGTTTCGGTATTCAAATTCAGTCAGTAATCTATTTGGCACCAAACTTTCAATTATCTTCTTAACTCTTTGCCATTCCTCAGTCAGGGTTTTTAAATTATTATTATAATTATCAGTGCCTTTTTTGAATTCTTTAGCTAAGTCCTTTTTCCTATTTTTAAACTCTTGATTTAGTTTTTCTAAAGTATCCTTTTTTAGTTCTTCATTGACGCTAATGATAATAAAATTGGCAAAATAAACTACTTTTTCTAAGTTTTGGATAGATAAATCTAAAAGTAGACCAATTTTAGATGGCACACCTCGCAGAAACCAGATATGAGTAACGGCCGTCGCTAATTTTAGATATCCCATCCTTTCTCGGCGAACCAAACTTCTTGTCACCTCTACCCCGCAGCGATCACAAATTATACCGCGGTAGCGAACTTTTTTATACTTACCACAAGTACACTCAAAATCTTTAACTGGACCAAAAATTTTTTCACAAAAAAGTCCGTCTCGCTCGGGTTTTTGCGTGCGATAATTGATAGTTTCTGGTTTAGTCACTTCGCCATAACTCCAGGATAAAATCTCCTCAGGTGAAGCCAGACGAAGTCTAATCTCATTAAAATCAAAAGGCATTCTAACTGTTTCTGCTGGCAGGATTAAAGTTTTTATTGTCGTTGGCAAAGGAGACATAGTCTTTATTTTTTTCGTGTTTGTGGTTTACCCCTCAGCAAAAGAGTTTGATCTAGGGGTTTACCTCTATCTTCAAAGGATTTGAAAAGTGGTTTAGCAGAAGTAAATTCGATCTTATTTCTATCTTTAAATAATTCGATGTTTAAACCTAAGCCTTTTAATTCCTTGACTAAAACACTAAAAGATTCTGGCGAATAGATATCTTTAACTGCTTCTCCGCGAATAATAGATTCATAAGCTTTGGTCCGACCGGACACATCATCTGATTTAATTGTAAGCATTTCCTGAAGGGTATAAGCCGCACCATAACCTTCAAGGGCCCAAACTTCCATTTCACCAAATCTTTGTCCGCCAAATTGGGCCTTGCCACCGAGCGGCTGTTGAGTAATCAAAGAATAAGGACCAGTCGATCGAGTATGAATTTTATCTTCTACTAAATGATTTAATTTCATTATATAAACATAACCAATTGCCACTAAATTAGAAAATGATTCACCAGTTTTTCCATCATAAAGCTTAACCTTACCAGAAGAAGCAAAACCGGCTCTTTCTAGTTCTTCTTTAATCTTTGAAATTGAGACACCGGCTAAACTTGGACTAGCCACGCTATAACCCAAAATTTTAGCCGCTAAACCTAAATGAGCTTCCAAAATCTGACCAAGGTTCATCCGGGAGATTATGCCCAGGGGATTTAGAATAATATCAACTGGCCTACCGTCCTTAAGATAGGGCATATCTTCCTCAGGCACAATAATAGAAACCACACCTTTGTTGCCGTGACGACCAGCTAATTTATCACCAACCTGAACCTTTCGTAGATTAGCCACTTGAATACTTATGGCCTGGATAACCCCGGCAGAAAGCTTATCTCCTCGCTCTCGAGAAAATCTCCTTATGCCAATCACCTTACCATGCTCGCCATGTTCGAGGTAAAGTGATGAATCACGAACGTCTTTGGCTTTCTCACCAAAAATAGCTCGTAAAAGCTTTTCCTCAGCCGAAAGCTCCATCTCGCCTTTTGGTGAAATTTTACCGACCAGAATATCTCCTGATTGAACTTCAGCGCCAAGATAGATAACTCCTTCCTCATCTAAATTTTTTAAAGATTCTTCGCTGACATTAGGAATATCACGAGTGATAATTTCTGGCCCAAGTTTTGTTTCCCGCGCTTCAAGTAAATGTTCATCAATATGAATAGAGGTTAAAACATCTTCTTTAACCAAGCGAGAGGAAATAATAATCGCATCTTCATAATTCCAGCCCTCCCAAGCCATAAAAGCAACTAATAAATTGCGGCCTAAGGCAAGATTACCATCATCTGTCGCCGGGCCGTCAATTAAAACATCTCCTTTTTTAACCCTCTCTCCTTTTTCTCTTAAAGCAATTTGATTAAAGCAAGTATCAGCATTGGAACGGATAAACTTTTTCAGTTGATAAGTTTCTCTTTGGCCAGATGATTTAAGAAGAGTCAAATGATTGGCATCAACCTCAATTGCCTTACCGCTACTTTTCGCAAAAATAGCTTGACCAGAATCTCTCGCCACCTTTTCTTCCAAACCAGTGCCGATTAAAGGTGCTTCTGGTTTAATCAAGGGAACGGCCTGACGCTGCATATTAGAACCCATCAGAGATCTGGTTGCATCATCATGTTCTAAAAAGGGAATTAAAGAAGTAGCAACACTAAAAATTTGATGAGAAGAGACATCAATAAAATCTATCTCCTGAGGCTGACAAAATCCTGGCTGACCATAAATCCTGGCTTCAACTGATAAATCAATAATTCTTCCTTCTTTATCAACCTTGGTTGAGGCCGAAGCAATTTTATATTGCTCTTCTTCAAAAGCGTCAAGATATAAAAATTCTTTGGTTAAGCGGGCATTTTTAACTCGCTGGTAAGGGGTTTCAATAAAACCAAATTCATTTAATTTTGCATAACAGGCCAATTGACCAACCAAACCAACATTTTGTCCTTCTGGTGTGGCAATCGGACAAATTCGACCGTAATAACTTCGATGGACATCTCGCACCTCAAAACCAGCCCTTTCCCTAGCTAAACCGCCCGGCCCACCAACCGTAAACCTTCTTTTGTGTTCCAGTTCGGTTAGGGGATTGGCTTGCTCCATAAACTGAGAAAGCTGGCTAGACATAAAAAATTCTCGGATCACTGAGATAACCGGCCGTGGATTAACTAACTGAGTTAGAGAGAGCTGAGCAAAATCAAGAGTGCTCATTCTATCTTTGATCAAGCGCTGAAGTCTCATTAAACCAACTCTCATCCTTGATTGAACTAATTCCCCAACCGCTCTAATCCGTCGATTAGCTAAATGATCAATATCATCAGGGTCTTCTTCGGTTAAAGTTAAACGGATAATCTCAGAAATTACCGCGGTCAAATCTTCAGGCCTTAAAATTCGATCATTAGTCTTAAACCCCTCGCCAAATTTTTTGGCAGAGAGAGTAAAACATTGATTAATTTTATATCGGCCAACCGGACCTAAATCATAACGATTCGGATTAAAAAACATCGCCCGAATTAAAGAGCGGGCATTATCAGGTGTAGCCATTTCGCCTGGTCTAATTTTTCGATAAACCTCAATTAAACCCTCAGCCTCTGAAGCAGCTGGATCCTTCTCAATCATTCTATTAAGATGGGCTAAAATCTCTGAATAAAGGTTTAATCTACCTTGAACTGCTTCACCTAATTTTTGGTGTAATAATTTAATCTCCTTAGAAGGCAAATTTACTTTTTCAAACAAACTCACAATCTCCTCATCAGTACCGTAGCCCAGGGCCCGCAAGAGACTAGTCGCAACCAATTTTCTTTGCCGGTTGATACGAGCCCAGATTGTCTGATTTGTATCTGTTTCAAACTCTAACCAAGCACCTCTTTCCGGAATGATTTTAGCGCCATAAAAAAAACGGCCCTGAGCTATTTCTCGGGTAAAATACACTCCGGGCGATCTGACAAGTTGATTAATCACTACCCGCTCTACGCCATTAATAATAAAAGTTCCGAATTCAGTCATTAAAGGAATATCACCAAAATAAATTTCCTGCTCATTTTTTTTACCAGTTTTTTTGTCAACCAACCTTGCCTTGACCCTTAAGGCTGCTTCATAGGTAAGGTTTCGTTCCTTAGCCTCTCGTTCATTAAATTTTGGTTCATCTAAAAAAGCATCAAGAAAATAAAGTTCTAAATTTCGATCGGCAAAATCTTCGATCGGCGAAAATTCTTTGAATAAATCCTTAATCCCCCTTTTTAAAAACCATTGATAAGAATGTTTTTGGATTTCTAAAAAATCCGGCAAGGCAAGATCAATTTTTTGGGGTGTAAAAAATATATACTTCTGTCCCATAAATTAAATAAAAAAAGCAAAAAATTCCCCTATTCCCATTAGAGGTTAGCCTTAACAAATCTGTCTTTAAATCTTAAACATGTTGAGCGAAAACGTTCGCCTTACGTACCCAAAAGGGTTATTTTAAAGATACAAAAATTATAAGTATTAATTTTTAAAATGTCAAGTGAATTATCCACAGTTAGATAAAGTAGTAATTTATTAGTAATACGATAGAGGTTTGATCGAGATTTAGTTGATTTTTAAAAAACAATTGAATATCTACCGAATTACCACGAATTACTATATTATCTATTTTCCGTTTCCTTTAATAATTTTTTAGTAATCTCTCTATCATCCCAGGGAATCTTTGAGCCATTGGGCCCCATAATCCAAGGTTCGCATCCTTTGCCGGTAATCACTATCAGATCGCCTCTTTCAGCTATTTCAATAGCTTTTTTAATCGCTTCTCGCCGATCTAAAATTTTCCAATAATTTTGAATTTTGCCTACCCCGTAGCGAACTTGTTCTGCTCCGGGGAATTTTGAACCAGAGCACAAATCTTTTGTGCTCGGCCGAGCATTCAAATAATTTTGAGTGCTCTGGTTTTGAATTTGTAAAAATCCGACTTTAATTTCATCTAAAATAGTAGACGGATTTTCGTCATACGGGTCTTCATTGGTTAAAATTATGTAATTACAGTATTGAGCAGCGATTTTACCCATTATTGGTCTTTTCCATTTATCACGGCCACCGCCGCAAGCGCCCAAGACAGCAATCATTTTAGATCCTGGAGACTGGAGACTAGATAATAGTTGATAAACTTTTTCTAAAGAACCGACGGTGTGAGCATAATCAATGAAAATCTTAAAATCTTGTCCTTCATTGATCTCCTCTAAACGACCAGCTAAATTCTTAATTTTTTCTAAAGCTGCTTGGCAGATTTCTAAGTCAACGCCTTGTGAAATAGCCACGCTAAGAGCGGCTAAGATATTATAAACATTAAATTTGCCAAGAAGATTAACCTCAAACTCTAAATCTTGAACCCTAAATCCTGATCTCTCTTTACTTAATTCAATATTCTCTGCCTCAATAATTTTTAAGTTTTTGATTTGTATTTTTGAGATTTGAGATTTGAGTTTTGAGTTTTCTATAGTATATCCATAATACTCATCAGCCGGAAAGCCTAAAAAATACTCTACGTTTTTATCATCTAAATTGACAACAATAGTTTTTTTAATTTCTTTGCCATCAATAATTTTAAATTTTTTATTTTCAATTTTTAATTTTTCGAATAATTTTCCTTTGGCTTTTTTGTAGTTTTCGAAACCGCCGTGCGCCTCAAGATGTTCGGGAAATAGATTGGTAAAAACCGCCAGGTCATAATTAATACCTAGGTGTCGTGACTGAGCTAGGCCTTCTGACGAAGTTTCAATAATCACATATTGGCAACCATCTTTAACCATCTGTTTTAATAACTTTTGCAGGGCAAAGCGACCGAGCATGGTCATTTTTGTTTTATTTAACCACTCTTTCTTGCCAATTTTAAAATTCATGGTCGAGGTCCAACCAACTTGATAACCAGCCTCTTCCAAAATTCTACCAATCAGGTTAACCACAGTTGATTTACCAGCCGTGCCAGTTACACCAATTACAACCATTTTCTCACTCGGCCAGCCATAAAAAAAACCGGCTAAATAAGCCAAGACTTTATGATAAAAAAGTAAAAAATTTTTGGGTAAAAATTTTTTAATAATTTTCTTAAACATTTGACCCCTTAGATTTTAAAATTCCTTATTATACCAAATAATGAATCTGTGATAAATAGGGTTTTCTTTTCTCTAAAATACGGCTTGATGATTTTTATCTTTTATTTTTTTATTTTTTGACTTTTCCTTGCTGGTGCCGCGGGAGGGATTCGAACCCTCACGGGATTTCTCCCACGTGATTTTATGGTGAACCACTAAAGGATTCACCATAACCCTATACCCTTTAGTGGTATAGGGTTAAATCTAAATGCCGCCGGTCGGATTCGAACCGACACGAGCTTACGCTCAACAGATTTTAAGTCTGTCGTGTATACCTTTCCACCACGGCGGCATTTGTTAAAGTATTTTTTAACATTGCCTCCAAAGTAGCCTTGCCTTTACTCGTCTTGAGATATCTTTCTCTCTTTCTCGCGTCTTTTTCATTACAGAAAACTTCGCAAAAAATTAATTTCGTCGGCAAGTATTTCCTTGTAAATTCAGCTTTACCATCTTTATGTTCCCAGAGACGGCGTTTCAAATTATTGGTATATCCAATATAAAATTTCTTATTGGATAAGAGTAGAATATAAACATGGTACATGAACTTTCGGAGATTTTATGGTGAACCACTAAAGAATTCACCATAACCCTATACCCTTTAGTGGTATAGGGGTAAGTCCTGCGTGTATAGCAATTCCTTCACCCGGGCAAAATTTATCCTCTAACCAAAGACAAATAAAGACCTATTAAGGAAAAGCCCCAGGTAAAAACAGTCGCTACAATTTTAGATAACCATTCCTTTAAAAAAATCTTCCTCGTTAAAGCGCCAACCGGACCGTAAAAAAACTTACGCTTATGATCTCTAAACAGCCATTCTAATTTAGTAAGTGGACAACCTCGAAAAACCACCTGGCTAACTAAAATTGCTGGATAGAAAAAACGGTAAATCTCACCACCAGTTCGTTCTTTCAGTAGAAGCCAAAAACCTAAAAACCAAGCAACAATTATACCCAAATGAATAGCTAAAACCGCGTCAGCTAAAATTTTTTTGGAAATAATTTTCATAAAAATTCCAAAAAATTTGGAGCGGGTGAAGGGAGTTGAACCCTCTTCTCGATCTTGGCAAGATCGCATAATAGCCGTTATACGACACCCGCCTGCCAAAAATTACAAATCCAAAATCCTAAATCCTTGCCCGCTAATTGCCATCCGTCTTTTATTGACTTCTACGGACTTATCAAAAGTATGATTTATTTTATTTATTAGAGGCCCCGGTCAATTGACTTTGGCAGGCGGGCGAAATAAATCCAAAATCACCAACTCTAAATTCAAAACTTTAGAATGGTTACCTTAATAAGGTAATAAAAGTTTAGCCACTTTTTGAATCTTGTCAATCTCTAATTTTCTCCAAAATCTTTAATTCTAATTTGTCTGTCTCAGTATCATAAACGGCAAAAGTGGCTTTATAGAACATGCCAGCCAAATTACCAGGATTAACTAAATGAACAATTTTTAATTTTTTCCTAGACCCGTCCGCGAGTCGGACTAGGGCATTTTTGATTTTTAATTTTTCTATCCAGGGCTTGTGACTATGACCATAAAAAATTAAGTCATATTGACTACTTTGCGTTATTTTTTTTGCCTCTTTTTGTTTGTGAACAAAAGCAATATTTTTATTATCTATTCTTATTTTTCCAAAGTCGCCACAGAATTTAACATTTTTTAATTTTTGACATTTTTCTTCAAGTAATTCACGGTCACCAACATTACCATAAACTAAATGAATCTTACCAGAAAATTTTGGTAATATCACCTCAGTTAAAATACTAGGCGCACAAAGGTCGCCACAATGGATAATCAAAGAAATACCCTGGCGGTTAAGCCAAGCCAGGGTTTTTTCTAAATTGGGAATATTGTCATGAGTGTCAGAAATTATGGCTATGCGCATAAGATAAATTTAAATACAATAAGTATCTATTTAATATCTATCAGTATCTATAAATATCTGATATTTGTAGAAATTTGCTTTGCGATATTTATAGATACTCATTGTTTAACACCGAGGTTCAGTTTATGGTGATTTGTTTCTTCAACCAATTCAAAGCCTTGCGATTGAGAAGTAGGTTGTAAAGATAATTTTTATAATCCTGGGAGTTGAGATTTTTTAAAATCTCTGGTTTTTCTTGATGAAGCGTTTTTTGTCTTTCTATTTCTGTCTCAATCTCGTTCTCCTCAACTATTATCTTTTCTCGATTAGCCACTTCTTTAATTAACAAAATAACTTTCACCCGCTCTTCGGCTTTAGGAGTAAATTCTTTATCTAAGTCATCCTTAGTCTTTTTAATTTGATGAAGATAGTTAGTTAAATTCAGCTTCATTTGTTCTAAAGAAACTTCGAGTTCAAAAAACATCTTTTCTTTTTCTTCTTGAATCAATATTTCTGGTATCTCTTCAAAATTCGAACTAGCCATCAAACTTTTTAAAATCGCTATTTCAATTCTTTCCTCTTCTTTTCTCTCCAGCTCTCTCTTTAAACTATTTTCGATTTCTGCCTTTAGTTGATTAAGATTATTAAATGGACCAACTTTCTTAGCTAAATCATCATTAAGAGCTGGCCGTCTTACCTCATAAACATTATTTATCTTAACCCTGAATTCAACTTTCTTACCAGCCAATTTTTTATCGAAGTGTGCCTCAGGATAATAAAGAAAAAAAGTTTTTGTTTCACTAGAACTCAATCCTAAAACATTTTCTAAAAAACCTGGTAAATAACGATCTTGATCGAGAGAAAAAGAGGCATTATTCAATTTGCCCTCTTCGAGAGGTAGGCCATCCAAAAAAATCTCTAAATCAACTTCTAGTCGATCACCTATTTGAACCGGTCTCTGAACTAATACTTCCTGTCGATGAATTTCTTGTAATTCCTTTAGGGCTTGATCAACCCTCTCTTTTGAGATGGAAATTATTCTCGGCTCTATTTTTATTTTCTTAGCATTACCCAGTTCAACTTTTGGCCAAAGAACAAAAACAGCAGCAAAGATAAAGGGATTACCTCGGGCTAATTTTAAAATTTCAATCCGCGGTTGACCAATAAAAGATAGTCTTTCTTTTAGAACAATAGTTTCCAGTGTTTGGGCAATCGCCTCTTTGGCAGTTTTTTCCAAAATTTTTTCCTGTCCAACCTCTCTCTCGACTAAATCAAGAGGAGCAGCGCCTAATCTAAAACCAGGCAGACTTGTTTCTTGAGCTGTTTTCTTATTCACGACCGTAAAAATCCTATCAAATTCTGCTATTTCCAACTCAACCCTAATTTTCAGCTGACCTTTAGTTATTTTTTCTTTTTGATAATTCATCTCTTTTAAAAATAAAAGCGCTGAGCGCAAAACTTTATTTTAAAATTTTCAATATCAAACTTTATTTAGATTCTACTTTTTCCTTTTTGGTTTCTTCTTTCTCAGCACCTTCCTCCTTGCCTTCTGTCGTCTCTTTTTTTATCTCTTCCTCGGCTTTAACCTCTATTTTCCAACCCGTGAGTTGAGAGGCCAATCTCACGTTTAATCCGGCCCGGCCGATAATTAGAGAGAGTTGATTAGGTTTAACAATTACTTGAGCCCGCTTCTCTTTTTCATCTATTTTAATTTCAGAAACCTTAGCCGGGGCTAAAGCATTAACAATAAAACGAGAAGGATTAGGACTATATTCAATAATATCCACCTTCTCGCCACCTAAATCGTTAATAATAGTTTGGACCCTTATACCTCGCTGGCCAACACATGAACCGATCGGATCAATATTTTTTTCTTCCGTATAAACAGCAACCTTGGCTTTATAACCTGCCTCACGGGCAATGGCCTTAATCTCAACAGCGCCACTAGCAATCTCGGGTATTTCTTGTTTAAAAATTTCTAAAACAATCTCTGGTGAATACCGCGAAAGAATAATTTGCGGACCCCTAGCTGTTTGATTAACAGCTAAAATATGGAACTTCAGTCTTGCTCCGGCCGAGTATTTTTCTTCTCTGATTTGTTCGCTTGACGGCAAAATCGCCTCGGTCTCAGCTAAGTCTACTAAGACGATATCTTTTTCTCGGCGCTGGACAACGCCGTTCACAACTTGACCCTCCTTCTGTTTATAAAAATCAAAAATTGCCTGCCGCTCTAACTCTCGCAATTTTTGAATAATAACCTGTTTGGCTGTCTGAGCCGCCACCCGACCGAAATCTTTTGGTACCGGCAACTCAGTTCTAATCTCTTCGCCTAACTTCACTTTCTTTTTTATCTTCTTAGCCTCAGAAAGCATGATCTGACTTTTGGGATTAAATTTTGACTTGCCCTCAATTTCTTCCTCGCTCTTCTCCACTTCTTTTTTTGATTTTTTTTGTAATCCTTTCTTGCCTGCTTTTGATTTCTTTTCCGGCTTTGTCTCCGCCTTCTCTTTTTTCTCTAAATCAATATCTTCAACCACGGTTTTCACATCGAAAACACGGATTTCCTGAGTCGCAGGATTAAATTGAACCTGAATGTTTTGATTTTTAGCATGGCATTCGCGCCGATAGGCAGCGGCCAAAGCCTGTTCAATGGCTAACAAAACCTGCTCAGGTTTTATCTTTTTCTCCTGACAAATTTGTTCAATCGCATTTAAAAGCGGCGAGATCATAAATAAAATAAAAAATCAAATATAAAATATAAAAAATTACAGATTCACACCAATATGGTGACGAATTTCTGGCTGAATGGCATCTTGAGAAAAATCAATCGCCAGCAAATCAACCCGCCAACAGTCAGTTTCAATAGATTTAGCCCAAAAATAATCTTGAATCGCTCGGCAAAGACGCTTCTTTTTAAAATAAGTGAATTCTTCTTCTGGTAAACCATACTCTTCTGAGCCCTTGCTTTTTACCTCAACAAAAACTATTTGTTTTTTATCGCGAGCCACAATATCAATTTCTCCGTAGCGTGAAGTTTGAAAGTTTCTTTCTAAGATTTTAAATCTTTTCTTCTTAAGAAATTTAACCGCTATCCCTTCAGCCTGATCTCCTAATAATCTTTTGTCCATATAAGAACTGAAACTATTAAACAATCTAGGTGGATTTGCCTTCTTATCTGTGTTTATTTGTGTTCTAAATGATTTTTACGCAGATCGACACCGAAACAATCAGAGTAGAGACAGATTTAGAAATTATTCAATACTCTCAAACTAAATTTTTTTAAATAAGAAAGCGTAGTGATAAGGTCCGGCTTCGAATTCCTTTTCAAGTTTTAAACCAAAACCTCCTGTTATTTTCTTTATCTCTTCAGAAGAAGCACGATCAGCGACCGGCGGACCAAATGGGGCACCGGTTTTTTTCCAATCAACAACTAAAAGTTTACCTTCTTTTTTTAGTAGCCGAACCGCTTCTTTAATCACGGTCTCATCGTCTTTGGTTTGAAACAAAATGTTCATTAATAGAGCAAAATCTAAATAGTTTGCTGGTAATTTTGTTGCTCCGTATTTCTCTAAATCCGACCAAATAGTCCTGATATTAAAAAGCCCATGTAATCGGACTGCACTCTCAATCGCTCCTAAAGCGGACTTGACAATATCAATCGCATAAACCACGCCTTTGGTGCCAACCATTTTAGCGGCTTGAAGAGTAAAATAGCCACGGGCGCCACAGCCTAAATCAGCTACCCGCAGGCCTTCAATAATACCAGCGGTTTCTAAAACCTTTTTGGCATCAATCAACTCATTACCACCTGGCACTTTTATTGGATGAAGAGGTGCCATAAAAAAATTAAAAGTCAAAAACTATTTATAAATGTCTATATTGTATCAAACCAACAAGAAAAGAAAAGTGGAATTCACTATGGTGGACCTGAGCGGAATCGAACCGCTACTTTTCTGCTTGCAAAGCAGACGTTTTACCATTAAACTACAGGCCCGGGATTAAACAGTAAACAGTAAACTCTAAACCATAAACTTTAAACTATCATTCAGGCGGAGGAGTCAAACCCAACAATCTTACAAAGCCACCTAGTAATAATTCCCAGATACCACTGATGACAAAAAATCCTAAAAAAATAACCGCTAAACCAAGTAATTTATAAAAAAGCCGTGTTCCTCCTTCTGTGCCTAAGTGTTTTTCTGCCCAGGCCACTTCCCCAAAATTACGGTAAATCCATTCTGATTTCCAAACAATAACCGCGCCAGCCATCACTAATAGCAATCCAATTAAATATCTCATATTCTTTAATTTTAAAACAAAAATTTTTTTTTGACAAGATGGATTTCTTTATGCTAAAATGTTATAATAATATTTTAATGCTAAAATGATCTCTGCGCGTGTAGCTCAGTGATAACCCGCCGAAAGCTTCGCATTCAAACGGGCCCGCCATAATGCCTTTAGCTTTGGGCGGGGAGCGCTTAATTAAAACTGTGTATTACGTTTATGTACTTTATAGTAAAGTTTTTGATAAATTTTACATAGGATTTTCAGATAATCTCCGAGAAAGAATCGCGAAACATAAAAAGGGTAAAACTTTCGCTGGTAGCAGATTAAAAGATTTTAAGTTGGTTTATTATGAAGCTTGTCTTTCTAAAAAAGATGCAGAAAATCGCGAAAGACAACTTAAAACCGGATTTGGAAGAGACTATTTAAAAGAAGAAGATTAAAATATTTTTTAGAGGGCGCATAGTTCAGTGGCAGAACGCCACTCTTATAAAGTGGAAGTCCCTGGTTCGAGTCCAGGTGCGCCCATTTATCGATAAGGTAAATTATCGATATATCGACGGCTACAAAATTAAAAATTATTATGGAAGCCGTCGCTATAAACAACAGGCCCCAGGTTCGATCCCTGGCACGCCGCACCAATCAACTAAATTTATGCCCAAAATGCCTCTTAATAATATTATCAAAGGCGAAAAATCTAAGGAGGATCAAGTTTTAGATTTAACCTTAAGGCCAAAAACTTTAGAGGAATTTATCGGCCAAAAAAACCTTAAGGAAAATCTAAAAATTTTTCTTAAAGCGGCTAAACAAAGAAAAGAACCGATTGAGCATGTTCTGCTTCATGGCGGACCGGGTTTAGGCAAAACAACTCTCTCACACATCATTGCTCATGAGATGAAAGTGGCGATTAAAATCACTTCCGGACCAGCCTTAGAACGAGGTGGTGATTTGGCCGCTATCTTAACCAACCTCAATGATGGTGATATTTTATTTATTGATGAAATCCACCGCCTCAACCGTTTAATTGAAGAAATCCTTTATCCAGCCATGGAAGAATTCGGCGTTGATTTAATTTTGGGCAAAGGCCCGTCAGCTAAAACGCTCCGCTTAAATTTGCCCCGTTTTACTTTGATCGGCGCAACCACCAGACCAAGCCTTATTTCTTCTCCCTTGCGTGATCGTTTTGGTATGACCCTACAACTAAATTTTTACGAACTTGAAGATGTTGAAAAAATTATCAATCGTTCAGCCAAAATTCTCAATATTAAAATTACTAATAATAGCATAAGAGAAATTGCTAAAAGATCACGCTTTACTCCTCGGGTAGCTAATCGTCTCTTAAAAAGAATCCGAGATTTTACACAAGTTCACAATCATAATCTTATTACTGAATCGGTTATCAAGGAAGCTTTTGATTTGCTCGAAATTGATGAAGTTGGGCTTAATCCGATGGACAGAAAAATTCTAAAAACCCTGATAGAAAAATTTAACGGCGGACCAGTCGGGATTAAAACGCTCTCAGTGGCGATCAATGAGGAATTAGAAACTTTAGAAGAGATTTTTGAACCATACCTGATTCAGTTGGGATTTCTTAATCGGACCCTGCGCGGTCGAGTCGTTACTGAAAAAGCTCTCCAATATTTAGGGTATAAAAATGGACTACTTTAAAAATCCTAATTTCTAATTTCTAATTTCTAAACAAGACCTAAACTCCAAATTCTGATTTCTAAACAATAAATATCTACAAGTATCTATCAGTATCAATCAGTATCTAATATTTATTGATTCTAAATTAAAAATTCGAAATTTAACATTTACATCTATGGATAAAAAAACAAAGATAAAAATTCTCTTTTTAAGTTTTGCTATTCTTATCACTGGTCTTTTGCTTGGAATTTTTTTGGATCGAAGTCTACTCGTTGAAAAGTTTGTTGATCTTTCCCAGAATCCAGCCTGGCAGAAGGTTTTTGAACAACCTCTTGATGCTAATCTTTTCTGGCAAACCTGGAATTTGGCTAAAACTAAATTTGTCAATCAACCAGTTTCAGATAAAGATCTGTTTTATGGCGCTCTGACTGGGATAATTTCTGCCTTAAAGGACCCTCATTCAATTTTTCTTACCCCAGAACTTAATCAAAAGTTCAGACAAGAAATGACTGGCACTTTTGAAGGTATTGGTATTGAAATCGCAATTAAAAACAATCGCTTAACTGTGGTGGCGCCCTTATCTGAAACGCCAGCTGAAAAAGCTGGTTTAAGGGCTGGAGACAACATTGATCAAATCAACAATTTACCTACCAGCGGTATGCCTCTTGAAGAAGCGGTCAGTTTGATTAGGGGCAAAAAAGGAACAGTTGTCACCCTAACCATCTCGCGCCAGGGCTGGACAAAACCAAAAGAATTTAAAATTACTCGCGCCCGGATCGAAATCAAAACCGTGACCTGGCAAATAAAGCCAAATCAGATTGTTTATCTCAAACTCTCCCAATTTAACGATGAAACCTATCACCACTTCTTAGCTGTCAGCAAGGAAATTATTCTCAAAAACCCAAAGGCCATAATTTTGGACTTGCGTAATAATCCTGGTGGCTATTTAGATAGTGCAATAAAGATCGCGAGTTTTTGGTTAGGAGACAAAATTATCACTACGGCCAAAGACAACTTTGAAGAAGTCAAAGAATATCGGGGCGGACATGATCCTCGTTTCGACCACCTTAAAACCATTGCCCTCATTAATCATGGCACTGCTTCTGGCGCGGAAATTATGGCTGGCGCCTTTCAAGATTATAAAAAAAGCGTGCTCATCGGTGAAAAAACTTTTGGCAAGGGCTCAATCCAAGAACTTATCCACTTAAGTGATGGTTCGGCTATAAAAATCACTACTGCTTATTGGTACACACCGAATGGCAAAAGAATAGATCATGAGGGCATTAGTCCAGATATTGAAATAAAAATGACTGATGAAGACTATGAGCAGAATAGAGATCCGCAATTGGATAAGGCAATAGAAATTCTTTCTCGAGACTGAAGTTCCAAAATCCAAAGCACAAATATCAAATCAAGCTCAAGTCCCAAAATCTAAAATATTTTTTGACATTTTTAGTTATTTGGATTTAATTTGACATTGGGATTTTGACATTTGGATTTCGGGAGTTGTCTTTTACCTAAAATAAAAAAGTCGCTCGGGTGGCGTTTTTTTTATTTATCAAAATTTATTCTTTAAATTAGAGAACTTTCTCAATCTCTTTTTTTATTTCTTCTTTTGAGACCAAACCAATAACACGATTTACTTTTTTACCATTTTTGAAAAAAATTAAAGTTGGCACACTCATCACCCCATATTTTTGGGCTAATTCCAAATTCTCATCAATATTAAGTTTGGTGATTTTAATTTTGCCTTGAAATTCTTTATCCAACTCCTCAATAATTGGTCCTAAAACTTTACATGGCGGACACCACTGACCAAAAAAATCAACCATCACGGGCAATGGCGATTCTATGACTTCTTGTTGAAAATTATCTTTATTCACAGACACCATAACTCTTAATCAAGAGACGATAAAATCCAAAAATCATAAACAAATTTTAATTACCAAAATTCAAAACTACTTGGAGTATTGAGATTTAAAAATTAGGGTTTGTTTAGAAATTCAGATTTAGAAATTAGAAATTATTATTATTCTTCTATTCCCCAGACCTCAAAAATTTTCTTTTTTATTTCCTCTGACACATTTTTCTCGGCTAATATTTTTTTAAGCTCTTCAATTTGTTTAGTGTCAATCAAGTCGCGCATTGTCTTAACGTCCTCTTCCGTAAAACCAAATTTCTCTTTCAATTGTTTGATTAACTCCTGACGAGCCTTTTTGCGCTCTACTTTTGCTTTTTTTGTTTCTATTTTTTCACCAGGTCTCTGTTGCTCTGTCAGCAAATCTTCTTCTACTTTCTCTAATGGAGGAGTCTTTTCTATTTTCTTCTTAATTATCTCTAATTGTTCCCGAAAGCTCAGCTTACTGGGTACGACCCCTTCTTCTTCTTTTTTAAAACCAAATTCCCGTCGTGCCTTTTTAATTTCTTTAGCTTTCAGGCGCTCAGCTTCTGTTTTTTCTCTGGTTAACATCGCTTTGAAAAATCGTCCTCGCAAAGCTTCAAAAACCTCTTGTTCCAAACCAGAAACCGGAGAACCGCTATAAACAAAAAATCGACTTATCATCTGCGGCCGACCACCTTTTTGAAGTGGCTGCCGATCATGAAATTCAATAAAATGGGGCGGCTTTTCTCCTCTATCTAGCGCCTCTTTTATGATTTTATCCATCTCGTCCCAAGTCTTTTCTGTAATAATCCCTAATTCTTTAGCTTTTTCCAAATCTGTTCGGTAATCATCTCGACCATATTGACCTCTCACTGTCAGCGGCTCTCTCTCCTGAAAGAAATACTTAGCCACTTCCTCACGCCACATCTCATCTCCTTCTTTTTGTTGGATTCTCTCTTTTTCAAGAATTTCGAATTTTCCAACCTGATCTCGCAATTCTGTTAATTGTTCAAAAACTTGTCGGGCTAAAGTAAAATAAGAAATTCCTTCCCTTTTTAATCTTTCATCAGCATAAAATTTAAAAGTATAATACATCTTTTTTTGATCATCTTCTGATTCCGACGGAATTGATTCAATTAAGGTAGAGACTACCCTCCTTCCCTCCCTTCTTCTCTCCTCTTCCTGATTTTTAAGCCTTTGAAATTCTTCAGGTGAAAGCAGTCCTAAGATATTTAACTCCCTAGCCTTACTAAGAGCTAAATTAAAATCTTCCTGAGTTAATATCCTCCTTTCGGCTCTTTCTTCTAAATCGCTTAAAAAATCACCAACTTGTTTTTTCCATTCTTCTTCAGTGGGTAAAACTCTCTCTAATCCTTTCTTTTGTAATCGCTCTTGTAATGAATCAAATCTTTTGGTTGGATTCATAAAATTTTAATTAAAATTTAAAACTATTTTACTTTATAAATTTTAACGAGTTTCTGGATTTTTGTCAAATTACTTATCCCCAACTAAAAACAGGCTCTTGCTTAGAGCCTGTTTGTTATCAATAACTAAAACTTATATTAGAATAAGTGATAAACCACGATAAAACCAGCTACGACAATACTCACCATCGACATGAGCTTGATAAGAATATTTAAAGAAGGTCCGGCAGTATCTTTGAACGGGTCGCCGAGCATGTCGCCGATTACCGCGGCTTTATGTCGCTCTGAACCTTTGCCGCCGAAGTGGCCTTCTTCAATGTACTTCTTGGCGTTATCCCAGGCGCCGCCCGCATTGGCCATCGTAACAGCTAAAATAAAACCAGTAGATAGGGAACCAACCAAAAGACCAACCACACCAGCCACACCTAAAATTAAACCAATCACAATCGGACCAATAATAGCTAAAAACGAGGGGAAAATCATTTCTCTTTGAGCTGCTTTGGTGACAATTTTAACACAACTCGCATAATCTGGCTGAGATTGACCATTCATAATTCCTTTAATCTCCTTCCATTGCCGCCTGACTTCTTCAATCATCTTGCCGGCGGTTCGACCAACTGCTTTAAGAGTTGAAGAACAGAAAATAAAAGTCAACATCGCGCCAATCATTAAACCAACCACCACCTTTGGTGAAAGAGGGTAGACTTCGAAATACTGCATAAAATCAGTCGGGAGCGCTTCTTTTACTAGAACAATTCTCTGTCCAATTTTCAAGACCTCAAAACCAGCCCGCTCCAAACCAATTCTCACCTCTTCAATATAAGCAGCAACCAAAGCAAGGGCAGTTAAAGCGGCTGATCCGATAGCAAAACCCTTGCCAGTGGCAGCCGTGGTGTTACCTAAAGCATCCAGGGCGTCGGTTTTTTTTCTCACTTCTGGATTCTGATGAGTCATTTCTGCGTTTCCTCCAGCGTTATCAGCAATTGGACCATAGGCATCGCTGGCTAAAGTAATTCCTAAAGTAGAAAGCATGCCAACCGCTGCAATGCCGATGCCATAGAGTCCTAACGAGGGATTAGTAAATCCACCCGCCAGCCAAAAGGAAAGAATGGTTCCTGTACAAACGGCAGCTACCGGAATCCACGTACTAAACATACCGGTGGAAAAACCTTCGATGATGACAGTGGCTGGTCCTGTTTTTGAAGCCTGAGCAATCCTTCTTGTTGGCGAATATCCAGACGAAGTGAAAAATTCTGTTGATTTGCCGATGATAATACCGACCAACAAACCAACAAACATTGAGCCAAAAATACCAAAATTTTTAGGTAGAAGAAGATAAATGACAAAGCCAGAAAGAACAATAATAAGAAGAGCGGAAAAATTAATACCACGTGAAAGTGCATTAAGTAGATTTTTTTGGGAAGCATCTTCGCGCGCTCGGACTAAATAAATTCCGGCAATCGATGAAATTATCCCAACCACTGCGATCAGCATTGGCACAATAATACCGGCTAAACCAAGTCCAGCGGCTACACCCAAAACAGCTGTCGCCATAATCGCTGCGTAATACGACTCAAAAAGATCAGCGCCCATGCCAGCCACATCACCAACATTATCACCAACCTGATCAGCAATAACCGCTGGATTTCTTGGGTCATCTTCGGGAATGCCAGCTTCAACCTTGCCCACCAAATCAGCGCCAACATCAGCAGATTTGGTATAAATACCACCACCGACTCTGGCAAAAAGCGCGTAAAAACTGGCGCCAATACTTGATCCTAAAATAATACTCGTTACTGAAGATAAAGAGTAATTAAGAATGATTCTGAGAAGGAAAAACCAGATTGAAATATTAAGCAAAGCCAAGCCGACGACGACTAATCCTATGACCGCCCCGGAGCGAAAGGCGACCCTTAGGGCGGAATTTAGAGATTTTTTAGCTGCTTGAGTTGTCCGCGAGGAAGCCGAAGTCGCGGCTCTCATCCCAACATAACCAGCCAGAGCCGAGAAAAATCCACCACTCAAAAAGGCAAATGGAAGCCACGGCGACTGAACTTTAAGGATAAAAGCTAAAAAAGCAAAGAAAATCGCGACAAAAATAGAAAAAATCGCTATGACTTTATATTGTTGCTTAAGGTAGGCCATCGCCCCCTCTTTAACTGCTCGAGCAATCCGTACCATCTTATCATCGCCCGGTGAAGTTTTTTGGACTTGTCTCAAAAAAATAAAAGCAAACAATAAGGCAACAATTGATCCAACTGGTACTAACCAAAATAAACTATTCATAATTACCTCCTTTTGAGGAACTGATAAAAATCATATCAATTCCTCTTTTTTTGTCAAACCTTTCTTTACTTATAAAAATGGGCACTACAGGATTTGAACCTGTGACCTTCACGATGTCAACGTGACGCGCTAACCACTGCGCCAAGTGCCCGAAAGAAAATACAAAATTCAAAATTCAAAATAAGAAATCAAAATTTGATATTTGATACTTTATTTTTTATTTTAGCGGAGCGCTTGGTGAGCGCACCAGGATTTTCACCCCGCACCACAATTTACCAAAACAGGGTCTAAAATATTTATTGTTGAATTTGTAAAAATATTTTTTATCAATTTTTTTATCAATGAAACTTTATCAGTTAAATTTGGTGCGGGGCAGGCCTGAGACCTTTACATTACCCGCCTGCCGCACTTGACATTTGCTTTGACGATTTGAGCTATCAATCTTTTTCAACTTAAAAAGGCTCTTTGTTAAATGAATACCTGAATAAATAAATCGGCAAAGTCAAGATGGGCGGGCCAAAGCCGTCCAAAATTTGGGTTGGTGGGTGTGGGAGGATTCGAACCTCCGACCTTTTCATTATCAGTGAAATGCTCTAACCAACTGAGCTACACACCCATCAAAATCTAACGGGGTGAATCGACGTGGTGACGCACTAATCCCTAGGCAGTTTTTTACTGCCGGGATCCCGGTCGCGAAGCGACCTAGGGACCCTATTTCAAAATTTATTTTTCTTTAGATATTTTTTAACTAATTTTTGTTTGAACCTCACGCCGGACAAACTTTTTAAAAATCTCTCTCTTTTCATTGCTTCTGCTCTGGTCGAAAAAGACTTTTTGTATAAAACGGCCAGAGGCCGTCTTGTTTTTGTGCTTTTTACTTTTCCAGTATTATGTTCTATCAGTCTGTTTTTAACATTATCGGTTTGGCCGACATAAAGTCCTTTATCTTTGAGACTAAAAAGAATGTATACGAAATACTGCATGAAAAATAAATTTTGAACGGGTCGTCCAAAATTTGTATTACAAATTTTGGAATAGACCAACTGAGCTATGCGCCCTTTAAAAAACATTAAAACATTTTATTATTTTAACATTTTAACAAAATAATCACGCTAGTGTCCAGCTCTGTGTCGTTCCTCAATTTTTCTTTTTGTCTTCAAAAAGGCTCTTTCTAAATCTATCCCATAGCGATTGGCCAGGGTGGCTAAACAAACTAACAAATCGCCAAGTTCTTTTTCTAGATCAACTTTTAATTTCTTCCTTCTCTTTTTACCTTCCTGTTTACGAACCGTTTCAGCAAATTCGCCCAACTCTTCCAGTATAAAAAGAATTTCTGCTTTCTCATCAACTGGCGCTGATCTTTTCTCCCAATCTTCCTTAACCCATTTTTGAGCTTTCTTAATCCTCATAAATTTATGATAAAGAAAAAAAATAGACTGTCAAGTAATTAAAAATGTCCTCAGAGGGATTCGAACCCTCATTTCAAGCTCCGGAGGCTTGCGCTCTATCCATTGAGCTATGAGGACAAAATAAATTAAAAAATTAAAAATTTTTAAGATGTTTGCCGAATTGGTAAAGTTTGCACCAAAATTTATCCAAAATTAAATCAAAAGTGCCAGGATATTCAATAATTCGACCACCAAAACCAAGCTTAAATCGTGTCACACCTGGCCATTTTTTTTCATCAACACCCCAAAAATCATAATATTGATAACCGAGTTCTTTGGCATCACAAATCGCTTGCCACTGCAAAAGAAAAGAGGCCATTAAATTTCTTTTTTCTGAGAAAGAAGCGCCGTGAAGATAGGTTGCTGTCTCGTCAAAATACATTAAAATATTAGCCGCCAAAATCTTACCTTGATATTCAGCCTTAATTAATCTCAAAAAGCATTGCCCATATAGCTCATTGTTAAGATAAGAAACTCCTTGAATTTTTGGCTCAACCTCTTTTCTTCCTAAAATTTCAAACATTTTTTGATAATAAAAATTCGGATAAGGTTTAAATTTGTCACGAACAGCTGTTTCGCAAAGCAAAGATAAAAAAACCTTTCTATCTTCAGGGCTGGCGCTGTAACTGATTTTTATAATGCCCTTTTCTGCCAGCTTGATATTATATCTTGTTTTCGGATGCATCTCTAATAAAAGTTGTTCTTCTGGTTTATTTAAGTCAAGTATCAAAGTTTGTGATGGCTGAACATCGGAAACCTTTATTGCGGGTTGTCCGCCGACGCTAAAGCTTTGGCGGACGCTCAATTTCGTAACAAAATTTTCTATACTATTGCTTGAAAATTTTGACGAAATTGGCGGCTCAAACCGCCAAAAAATTACCCCTTCTTTTTTTGCCAGTTCTTTTATTTTTTCTATTAAACATTCAATAATATTTTTGATTTTTGATTTTTGATTTTTGATTTTAGTCGCTTCGTAAGCGACGCTTGGTCCTCTTGGCGAATAAAAATAACTCTTGCCAAGCGGCAATTTGTTTTTAACCAACAAACAAACGGCCAAAATTTCGTTACTTTCTAAAATTGCTAAATGCCAAATTTTCCTTTTCAGACTTTCTTGAAATTTTCCCCATTCAAAAGACTGTAAAAACTGAACCGGCTTTTGATTGACCACAAATTCGTTCCAAATATTTCTGTCTTTAATCTCTAGAATTTCCATAAAGACTCTAATACTAATTATACTAATCTATAACCGCCAAGACAAAACCATCTTACCATGAATTTATCTACTTGACAAAAATTTAAAAATGTGCTATGATATAAATAGAAAAAAAGATTGTCTTGGAGTTCAACTCTCCAAAGATAATCAAAACCTTAAAAAGGAGGTATGATGACTACTTTTAGAAGAATTTTGGGAGTTGTCATTTGGGTAATTAGTGCTTTTCTTATTACCTCAATGATTACCTCGAATGACAACAAAACTGAAACAATCGCTCTTACTGGTCTCCGAGTACAGGAACTGATAATCGGTCACACTGATATCAAACCGGACATCTCAGTCAATTCTATTGAAAACCTGATCAAAATAACAGAGGCCGACGGAGTCTTTCGAGGCATCGGCTTGATCTCTTATCAGTCGGGTAAGATTGTACTCCAAGTGAAAAAAGACGGTTGGTGGTACCAAACCACGCAACCGGTTGAGATAGGTGTTACCGCCAGATTTAAGGAATCGCGCCTTGAGGGAAATTTACTATCCTTCAATAGGAAAGTAATCTTCGCGTTCGGCAAAAACATATGGGCTGTCATAACATTGCTTTTTATCATCATTCTTTTCGGTTTAATCGGGGTCCTCATTTTCAAATGGAAGCGGGATTAAGGAGTCAAGAGCGGCAAAAGCCGCTCTTTTCTATTTTTAGAAAAATTGTTTGGGGTTTAAAAAATTAGAAATTATTTAGAAATTAGAAGTGGAGATTTAGAAATTCTCTAACCCGATGTCAAAAACTTCACTCTTGGTTTAATTGTTCACCCCGTGTAGATAATTCTATTTCTAATGTAATTATTCATTAATCAGTAAAACTCTGCAACTAAAAATTTTACTAAAATAGTTTATATCTAACGGGGTTCACCAATATTTTCCATTGTCTCCTCTAATGGCTTTTCTACTCCCACCAACCAAACCTCTCGCCAGGGCCGATAATGGCTTTTCCAGACCTCCTTCTTTATCTCACCATTGGCATAGGTGATGGTCCGCCTAAATTCTGTATCCGCACCCGCGACAGCCCTTTCTACTCTCTTTTTCTCGCCTACCAGCAATTCAGTTGTTTCAATATAAAGCGGTGGACCGGGCGGAACAAGATTAAAAATTTTTGGCTCACTTAATTCTACCTGCCGGCCGTCAGGCGTGCCGTAAAATTCAAAAATTAACTTTGTCCTTTCAATTTTTGTTTGAAGTAAAAGATAAGAAGGATAATCATTAATAAATCGAAAATCCGGACGCGGATGATAAATTGTGGCGTCTACACCAGCTGGCTCATAATAAATCACCCGAAAAGCATGAGGCGCTCTTTGGGTAATAGGAACACCGGTAGTAAGAGCGACCCTGAAAGCTGTTGTGCCAATTTGACAGAGTCCGCCACCAAGTTCAGGAATAGTTCTATTACCTTTGATAACTAATTCTGGCAAATAACCGACCTTCTCGCTTACTTCACCTAAAGCCTTTAATAAAGAAAATTCTTCTCCTGGTTTAATCAAAAAGCCATTTAAAACCCCTGCCCCAATTTTAATATTATGAATTCTATTTTTGGGGCTACCTCTAAAATCTGATTCGCCTTGACCGACCAATTCTTTAATCCCCAATTGATTAACATCCTCAGTTAAAACTTCCGACTTAACTATTTTTACAACTAATTCAGTTATTTTTTCCCCTAAGAAAATATTGTCTTTTAATTTAGTAAAAGTTTGTTCAAAATCAATTTTTAAACCTGGCTTAGAAGCTTGAAATTCAATCACTTTATCGCTCGCCATTTTAAATTTGGCATTAACCGGTTCTTTTTCTACGTCTTTAGCTACAAGATCTAAAAAGGCGCTAACTTTTCTAAAGTTCAAATCAAGTATTGGCGGTTCTTGTCCGATAACTTCTAACCATTGAGCCAATAATTCTTCAGAAATTGTCCATTCTTGTTGATTATATTTTAGAATAAATGGTGAAGTTTTTAAAATCTTTTCTAATTCTTCTTTAAAAAATTGAATTTTTGCCAAAGTAATAGTTGGTTTTTTTGTCTCTAAAACTAAAACTACGGGTTCATTTTTAAATTGAGAAATATTCTCTTTAACTTGTTTGATCGCTTTAAGATAGTTAAAAGTATAACCATCTTTTTCGGGAATAAAACTGATTCCTTCGTTCTGTTTAAACAAAAAAACAGCTTGCTGAGGCGTTTTTTCTAAATCGTGAAAATTCTCTTCCAAAATCTCTATTACTTTTGACTCATTTAACTGAAAAAAAATCGGCGCGGAATAGCCCACTGCTCGAGCTGAAAATACTGCCTTAATTCTTTCTAATAAGTTTCCTTCCCGACCAAAATTAAAAGATTGCTTCACTATCTCATCTAAATCAAAAGACAAGATTCTTTGAGAAAGATCAGGGTCAGTCAGGGCAACAAAAATTGATTGAATGGTTGCTTCTCTGCTCCCTTGAGGAGATTCTCCTTTGAAAACAAATCCTTCCTTTTCTAAATCATCCAAGAGGGGCCGGAGAATAACCGCAGCTTTTTCTTTTGTGAATCCAGCTAAATCAAAGTCGCCAACCCTCACGCCCGGGTAAATCCGCTCTTGATAAGCCTTTTGATAAATAAAAAAAACACCGAGCGGTAAAAGAAAAAGGAATAGAACCAACAAACTAAGCGCCCTACCCCTTTTAAAATGTAACAGATGTGCCTTATTTTTATCTGGCAAAAGGTGCGAGGCAAATGTTGCTCTTTTTTTTGAGAGCATAATCCCTTATTTTGGTTTTAGATGGATAGATGACTCGGCTGCTTTAGGTAAAATAATTCGCAAAATACCATTTTTCATTTCTGCTTTAACCTGATCTGACTCAACCGGCTTAGGCAAAACTAAGGTTCGAGAAAATTTCCCCCAGAAACACTCCTGATAAAAATAATCTTCACTGGAAACATCTTCTTCTTTTCTCCGCTGACCACGAATGGTAATTAAATCTTGCTCAACTATGATTTCAATATCCTCTTGTTTTACGCCAGCGATTGTTGACATAATGACAAAATTTTCTCCTTGTTCATAAAGATCAATCGAAAGTTGGCCGTGTGTTTCCTTGGCCAACCAGCTATCGTCCAGCACCTGGCGAGAATTTTCTCGAGAATCAACCAACTTTCGCTTCTTTTTCCCTCTTGGGACTGGCTGTTCCTCTGGCAAAACGACTTTTAATTTTACCTCTTCGCCTGTTTTAAGAAGAGTTTCTTCATCTAAACCAGAAAAAATAGCCCAAAAAGATTTATTAGTTGCCATATGGTTACGACTATACTGTCTAGACAAAAGGTCTATTGATATAAACGCAATACTAATATACTAATACATACGAAATAATAAATCCTAAATTCGAAATCCTAAATAAGGCCAAAACCCAAATCTCAAAACTGATTTTTATTTTCTAAAATATGCCGCTGCCTTTTCCGGCGCCACGGTATTAACCACTAAACCAGAACCGAGTTCAATGCCGCCCCAGATTGATCTTCTCGGCTGAATCTTGAAATAAAAATGCTGATCTGGTTCGGAAATAACCTGATGAAGGAAAAAATTGTAAGAGAGATTTATTTTTTCTATTTTTGTTAATAT